>CANLCA010000267.1 GCA_947487925.1 Verrucomicrobiales bacterium
ACCGTCCCGGCGTTCATGTCAAAACCGCCCGTGTGATTGTTCGAAAAACCCAACGTCAACGTTCCGGTTCCGGTCTTGGTCACCCTGCCCGCACCCGTCAGATCGTTGGCCCCGTTCCCCAGCGTGAACGCCACCCCAGCCCCCACGTCGATCGTTGACGCACTGCTCGCGGTGAATATTTGGATGTAGGTTTGATTCGCCGTCGTCACCGACAGTGTGCCCCCACCCAGTGTCACGCTGCCCGTGCCCAACGCCCCCGTAGCCGTGCTCAGCACCGTCCCGGCGTTCATGTCAAAACCGCCCGTGTGATTGTTCGAAAAACCCAACGTCAACGTTCCGGTTCCGGTCTTGGTCACCCTGCCGGCACCCGTCAGATCGTTGGCCCCGTTCCCCAGGGTGAACGCCACCCCAGCCCCCACGTCGATCGTGGAAGCTGAACTGACGGTGAAAATGTTACCGTAGGTCTGGTTGATGGTGGTCACCGAAAACGTCCCTCCACTCAGCGTGACTCCCAAGTTCCCAAGCCCGCTGGCGACTTGTGACTCCAGCACTCCCTGCGAGATTGTCGTGGTTCCGTCGTAGGTGTTGTCGGCGGTGAAAACCACGGTGCCCGTGCCACTTTTTGTCAGCGAGAGCAATCCTGAACTCGTTTCCTGAATCACTCCTGACACCAAAGTCTTGGATGTCCCCCCGAACGTGAGGTTCTTGTTTTGCGTGCCGGTGATTGAGATGGGGACGCCGATCGTCAAGCCGGTGGCGGCGCTGCTGTTGTTGTTGATGGAGAGTTCGGAAGCCGCATCCGCGTTGACTCTCATCGTGATCGTGCCAGAAATCGAGTTCGCCTGGCTTCCAGTGACGCTGATGATAGGATCCACGGCTCCAGTGTCGTCCTGGAATGTGAGGATTTGAGCACCGGAACCAACCAGGGCGTAGGCGGTGGTGGTTCCCGTAAACTCGATACCATTGATCGTTGCGCCAGCATCCACCGTCACCGTCACCGAAGTGGCGGTGGGAAGGTTTCCGAAGCCTGCTCTTTCATCCCGAGTGTTGGGGAAGTCACTCGCCGCCCAATTGGCTGCCACGCTCGTGAGTCCACTCCCGTCCAGCACCCAAGCCCGCGTGGTCGCGGCACGAAGAACACCCGGCCAGCAGGACGCAACCAGCAACGAAATACTCGCCGCTAGTCGCAAGAGACCATGGAACTTCCCAATCACTGCCCCTAAGATAGCTCAATTCCGGGAAAAATAAAGGCCTAATCCGCATTCCAAACTTGATCTCTAACTTACTGATAACAAGTTAGTTACTGACTTCGCTCTGGCGGAGCGAAAGCGAGCCCCAGGCCGTAGCCTGGAAAGTGGCTCTCGACCAATCCCATGCCTTCCCCTCCCAAAACCAGCAACGCCGTGGACAGCGCGTCGGCAGCCGTTGCTGACAGGCCCGTGACGGCCGCCATCGCCGCCCCTTGAACCGGCCAGCCGGAGCGGGGATCGATAACATGCCCATAAGTCTCCCCTTTAACTTCAAAATATTTGCCGCGAATACCCGAAATGGACAACGCCGAATTCTCGAGGTGAACCACAGGCCGGGCGATCTCTTTGCGGGAGAAAACAACTCCGGTCTCAACCCTTGGTTCCGCCTGATCGGTAGGGTCGGGCCAAACTGCCTGGCCCACCTGAACCCAATTGAGCGGGTGCATCGCAACTGCGTCCCCGAGCCCGGAAGTCGGCAAGCTGACTGCGATCCGCCAGGGTTGGCCGTCGGGGCCCTTTCCGATGCCGCAAACTGAGCTCGTTCCTCCGTGGATCAAACCGCAGTCGACGCCCAATTCTCGGAGCACTTCCCCGGCGCACTCCAATGCGTAACCCTTGCCCACAGACCCCAAATCCATCCACATGCCGGGCCGCGAAAAGCGAACGGTCCCGCTGCCGGGGTCCAACTCCACTCCCGCGAAGCCCACCTTGGAACGTGCCTCCGCTATTTCGTCGGCGCTGGGAACCCTCCAAGCACCTCCGATGACACCCCAACAAAACAAAACGGGAGCCACCGTCGGATCGGACGCGCCTCCAGTGCCGGCGTGCAAAGCCCTGACTCTTTCGAGCAAACGAAAGACTCGAGGGTCCACGCGGACGGGACTTGCGGCAGCTTCGCGGTTGATGAGGGAAAGATCGCTATCGGCGCGGTAAAGGCTGAGCAGGCGGTCCAGTCTTTCGATGGCATCCAACGCCTCTTCCGCGGCCGCGCGTAGCGCCTCCTCTCTTTCGCCGCAGAGAAGGACTTCGAATCGCGTGCCCATGGCATGACGGGCGACTCGAACCACGGCGGGTCGCGAGTTCATCAAAGGCTGGTGTGAAACAGAAAGGGGTTCCGCCGACAGCAAATCGGCGAAACCCCCTGAAAACCGCTCCGACAATCAGGAAATCGGCAGCGTGCCGTAGGTGGGCACCTTGATTTCTTTGCCGTCGCCCGTCGTGACTTTGCGAGTCTTCGGATCGAAGAGGCACATAATGCTCATGCGGTCGGAGATTTCAGCGAGAGAAATCACGGTCTGGACCTTGATGGCGAGATCGATGCCCGCGTTGGGCTCTTTGCCACTTCGGATGCAATCGAACCAGTTGGCCTCGTGCACCGCAACGCTTTCACCCGGTTTTATGCCCTGGATGTCCATGGGATCAACTTCCTCGGCAAAGGGCTGTTCGGGTTTCAGTTCGATCCTATTGCCAGCCATGTAGAGGGAGGCTTTATGGCCGCGGATCATCTCTTGCGTGCCCGTCTGGTTCACAGTGCTGCTGCAAACCATGAGGGTGTAGCCGCTCGGGAACTCGGCGAGGATTTGCACGTTCTCGGGAACGTCACGCGGCGGGTTGCCACCTGCTTTGTCGGTCTCGATCTTGCGAGTTCCTAGCGAGCACACGCGCGACGGGAATTCCGGATTGCCGGTCGCGAGCATGTAAGGGTGCAGCTTGTGCGGAAACAGATCGCCCAGCAACCCTGCGCAATAGGGATAATATTTCCGCCAACGAAAATAATGGTCCGCGTTGAAGTCGGAGCGCACCTTGATCTGCTTGCCAAGCCAGGCCTGCCAGTCGATGTCTTCACGGGTCGCCCAAGGTTTGATGTCGTAGTTCCATTCGCCCTTCGGGTTGTTCCGCATATAGGAGCCCTGCCCGAGCACCAGCTTGCCAATCTTCCCGGCTTGGATCATTTCCGCGGCCTTGTGCCACTTCGCGTCGGAACACCCCTGAGATCCCACTTGAAGCACTTTCTTGGTGCGCTTCACCGCATCGTAAATCTGAAATGCTTCCCCAAGATAACGCGTCATCGGCTTCTCCACGTAGATGTGCTTGCCGGCATTCATGGAATCCACGCAGACCGGTGTGTGCCAATGGTCCACGGTCGAGCAGCAGATGGCGTCGATATCCTTTCGATCCAGCAACTTGCGGTAGTCAGCAAAACCCTGGCAATCGCCACCGATGTAGGCTTTGGCTTCAGTGACCCGGGTTTTCGACACATCGGACACGGCGGCCAGCACGACGTTGGTGGCCGTCATATTCTCTTTCTGACTGCGCACATGCGCCATCCCTTGGCCTCCGACGCCCACGAAACCAACGACAATGCGATCGTTGGCCCCGATCACGCGGCCTGTCGAGGGGGCTGTGTTCTGCCCATAAACCGGGGTCTTAAAAATGTTTGTCGCAGCCACAGCAGCACCGGCCGTGGTCGCGGTCTTGATGAAGTCCCGGCGGGTGGATACAGCCGCGGGAAGTTTGTTTTCAATGTTTTCCATAAGCCTTGATTGAGTGTTAAAAGCGCTCTGAACGCATGCTATTCGATAAGGGCGGATTCTATGGACCTAAGCTATCGCAAAACGAAGCAGGGTCAACAAAAGTCTTTTCCTCGTTCGACGCGTTCCTATAGTGCCTCCCACGTATGCCAAATCCGTGGACTGGAAAAGGAAACCCTTACACTCGCAAGGAAGTCGTGGATCGACTGCGCGCCACGCTGAAGCGCGGCGAACCGATCATCGCCGCCGGCGCCGGCACAGGCATCAGCGCCAAATTCATTGAGCGCGGTGGCGCCGACCTGATCATCATCTACAACTCTGGCCGGTTCCGTATGGCCGGGCACGGCTCCACCGCGGGTCTGATGGCCTACGGCGATGCCAACGCTGTCGCGATGGAGATCGGGGAGTTCGAAGTCCTGCCCGTGGTTCAGGAGATCCCCGTGATCTGCGGCGTCCACGCCACCGACCCTCGCCGCCGCATGTGGCATTGGCTCCTAAAGGTTAAGGACATGGGGTTCTCTGGCGTCAACAATTTCCCCACGCACAGCATCGTGGACGGCCATTTCCGCCAAGTGCTCGAGGAGACCGGCATGAGTTTCAAAAAGGAAGTCGAGATGGTGGCCCTGGCAAGGAGGATGGACCTGTTCAGCATCGTTTATGTGGCCCAGGCCGATGAAGCCGAAGCCATGGCCAAAGCGGGCGCCGATGCCATCATCGCCCATGTGGGAACGACGGTCGGCGGATCCATCGGCGTCACCCAGGCTACATGCAGCCTCGACGACGCGGTTCGCCGCACGCAATCGATCATCGAAGGCGCACGCAGGGTGCGGAAGGATATCGTTTTCCTTTCACACGGCGGCCCGATCTGCACCCCGGAAGACGCCGCCTACATCAACAAACACACCGATACAGTCGGGTTCGTCGGCGCCTCTAGTTTGGAGCGTCTCGCGATCGAAGAATCCCTCACCAACCTAACCCGCCGGTTCAAATCCATCCCTGTGAAGGCGAGCACCACAAAAAACAGCCGCAAAACTCGAGAACCCGGTCGGCAAACCGCTCGGTAAACCCTCGGCACCAAGGATGCTTTGACCCTCCCCAAGGGACCCAGAACGGAAGGAGAAGTTAACCGAGTCACCCTCTGAATCCGCCCCACGGTTTTCGGGACCAAGGGTCAGGGCCACGGGAGACTCGTCGTTCCGAGCATTGAACCTTCCCCAAAGCCAACCTTCGAAAAAGAGTCCTAGTGGTTCCTCCTCTAGACTTCTGGAGAAGCGGACACTTTCGATGATTTCCTTTCCAAGCGCGTCCCAATTCCTGCTAGAATCGCCCGTGCGTTTTTATCGCCAATGGTTACTTTGTTTCCTGTTCGAGTGGGTGCTTCTATCGGCACCCGGTTCTTCCTTGCGTGTGCGAGGTGGTGATTTTGTGATCACGGAGTTCATG
>CANLCA010000268.1 GCA_947487925.1 Verrucomicrobiales bacterium
AGGGCTTCCTTGAACCTGACAATGGCAGCGGCCCTGGGAGAATCTTCGCAAGGTCCTGGAGATGAAGTCGTTTCAAGTCGCTCACCGGATCCATAAAGGGTATGCCTCATTCCTCGTCAAGCCTCTCTCATTCAGGCCGTTGTAAATCTTCACGACGTTCGACTGCCGTGCTGAGGTTTAACGAGCTGCCCCATCAATTATTTCGCAATGCTTGATCACGCCTATACACTGGGTCATTCGCCCGATCCCGATGATGCATTCATGTTTTATGCGCTGGCCAAGGACCTCATCGATACTCGAGGTCTGCGATTCGTGCATTTTCTTCAGGACATCCAGACGCTCAATGAACGCGCGACACGCGGAGAACTGGACATTTCCGCCATCAGCATCCACGCCTATGCGCATGTCAGCGAGACGTACGCCCTGCTGCCTAGCGGCGCGAGCATGGGTGATGGGTATGGACCGATGGTGGTCGCGAAATCGGCGCTCTCGAAGGCGGAGATCACTCGATGCCGGATCGCCGTCCCCGGCACGATGACGAGCGCGTTTCTCGCCCTCCAACTCTGGCTTGATCGTCCGGCAAAAGATCTCCGATTCGTTGTGGTTCCCTTTGATCGGATCTTCGAGGCTGTCCATCGTGGCGACGCCGACGCTGGGTTGATCATCCACGAAGGCCAACTGACCTACAAAAATGAGCGGATGGAGCTGTGCCAGGACCTTGGCGCTTGGTGGGCGGCCGAAAACGACGGACTCCCGCTGCCGCTCGGAGGCAACGTCATTCATAAACGGATCCCTGTATCCGTGAGAAGGGACATCGCGCGGCTGATCCACAGCAGCATTGCCTACAGCCTTGACCACCGGACCGAGGCCGTGACGCACGCTCTGCAATTTGCCCGGGATATGGGCATCGAACTCGCTGACAAGTTCGTCGGCATGTATGTGAACCACTGGACACTTGACTACGGCGATAGAGGCAGGGATTCAATCCGCCGCTTTCTTTCCCGAGCAGCCTTCCAAGGCTTGATTCCCAAGGCGCCAGTTCTCGAGTTCGTGGTCTGAGCTTAATGCTTGTCCGAAAGACCTCCAGGCGGTTATTCTGCGACCCGTGCGCGAAACCTTCCACGGACCGACCTTCGGACGTCATGAATCCCCCTGAAATCGATAGGCGTCAGCATCTCGTGCATTACCGGTTCAGGTTGAATGATGGCCGCGTCCTGGATTTCGAAGTCGATCGCAGTCGTGTTTTTGATTCCAAACAGGATCACAAACCACACGCCGCTTGGACCAGACTAGATTTTCATCAGTGTCAGAATTGTCCGCTGCGCGTGGACGAATTCAAGCATTGTCCAGCGGCTGTGGACCTCGAGCCCGTGACGGCGCGGTTCAGCGATATTTTCTCCCATGAAAGGGTGGAGATGGAAGTCCGCACACCGGAGCGTTCATATGTTCATGAATGCGATGCCCAGACTGGCCTGCGGGCGTTGCTTGGGTTGATCATGAGCACCAGCGCCTGCCCGATTCTTTCTCAAATGAAGGTTCTGGCCTCCATGCATCTCCCATTCGCTAGCATGCAAGAGCTCACATTCCGTTTCTGTGGAGCCTATTTGATACGTCAATTTCTAGAGTCCAAGAATGGCCGCACTCCGGATTGGGAATTGAGTGGTTTGCTCGATTATTTTCAACAGCTGCAAACGCTCAACGAATGTTTCAAGGAACGGCTCGAAAGCGCCGTCACCAAGGACTCCAACTTGAACGCCATGGGAACGCTGTTTAACGTCGCGCTCGGGATGCAGATGTCGGTCGAGGAAAACTTGGAAGAGTTTCGCCAGTATTTTTGAGTTTCGAAAGGGGGCAGGGAAGGCTGCCTTGTTCGGGGCCGGAGAGCATTTATGGAATACATTTTGCCCATGATCCTGTTTCCTGGGCTGGTGGTGTTTCTTCCCATCTGGCTGACCATCCGTGCAGTTCGAGCGGGTCGACGCATCAAGGAGCTTTCCAGCCGAGTGGGAGAATTGGAAAGAACACTGCACCTCCTGAAAAATGAGCTGGCAGCCCGAATTCCTCCCTCGCCAGCGCCTGCAGTTTCTCGCGCTCCCTTCGATCTTCCTGTTCCGGAGCCGGTGCCTTTAGAGTCCGCTCCCGCGAGCATTGCTTCTTCGCTCCCGCCGCCGAGGGTCTACGAGGACTCCACGCAGCCCTTGCCCCCATCTGCCCCCTCCGTCCTGCCGCCCCTGTCTGTCCCGCGACCAAGACCCGCGGCCGCGCCCGTTGCGGCCCCATCCTTCGAACCCGTTTCCGCCATCAACTGGGAGCAATTCATGGGGGTCAAGCTGTTCGCCTGGTTAGGCGGGCTCGCGTTGTTCCTGGGTGTGGCGTTCTTCGTCAAGTATTCATTCGATAACAACCTTGTTCCGCCCGAGTTGCGCGTCGCGATGGGCTTCGCCGTCGGCGTCGGTTTGCTCGTCGGGGGTGTCGTGATGTCGCGCAAGCACTATGCGGCGCTCTCACAGACCCTGTGCGCCACGGGCGTGGTGATTCTCTACGCCGTGACTTTCGCATGCCGGTCGATCTACCACTTCGAGTTCTTCGGCCCTGTTCCGACGTTTTTCCTCATGGTGCTGATCACGGCGACTGCTTTCCTGCTCGCTGTCCGGCTCAACGCGCTCGTGGTCGCCATCCTCGGCATGCTTGGCGGCTTCCTCACGCCGGTCCTTCTTTCTTCGGGCACGGACAATCCGTTGGGCCTCTTCGGCTACATCGCTATTCTTGACGCGGGTCTCATCGTCGTTGCGTTGAACCGTCGCTGGCACTTTTTGACCGCCCTCTCGGCCATCGGGACGTTTTTGATGCAGATCGGGTGGGCCGCAAACTTTTTTGTTTCGGAAGGCTATTTTGAAGGCAACAAAGTCTTGATAGCGCTGGCGGTGCTGGCGGGGTTCAACGCTCTCTATCTCGGGGCCGCCTGGCAGGCCCGGCGCCTCGGGCAGACCAACAAGTGGCTGACAGGCGCGGCGCTGGCGCTCGCCGCCGTGGCGCTGGCCTTCACCGCGTGGTTCTTCAGCTTCAGCTCGCTGGCGCTTCGGCCCTGGCTTTTGTTCGGATTCGCTTTCCTCATCGATCTTGGGATCACGGCGTTGACCCTGCTCGACACAACCGTGTTCCTGGCGCAACCGGTGGCAGGGCTCGCGATCTTTGGTTTGCTCGCGATTTGGACGGAAAACTCCCTCACCAACGATCTGCTCAACCCGGCGCTCTCTTTTTACTTCCTCTTCGCCACTTTTCACGCCGCGTTCCCGGTCTTCCTGAACAGGCGCCGCACGGTCACATCCACGCTTTGGGGCGCCAAAGTGTTCCCGCCGCTCGCGTTGCTGCTGGTGCTTATCCCTATTTTCAAGCTCACGGAGCTGTCCTTTGTCGTCTGGCCTTTCGTGCTTCTCGTCGACGTCCTGGCCATCGGCCTGGGGGTCCTCACGCTCTCGATCCTGCCAGTCCTGGCGGTGATGCTCCTGACCCTCGCGGCCACTGGCGCGTTGATCTTTCAAATCCCAGCGACGCTGACAGGACTGCCCACTTCGTTTTTTCTGCTCGGCGCATTCGCCGTTTTCTTCGTCGTGGTCAGCGCGTGGGGCCTGCGCCGGTTCCAGCAGGGAGCCTTAAGCAAGGGAGTCCACCCGAACGCCGACCTCGCCGCGGCGGATAATCTGGCGGTGTTGCTCCCGGTGTTCTCAGCGGCGCTTCCGTTTTTGCTGCTTATCATGGCGACGCTGCGCCTGCCGCTCGTCAACCCGTCCCCCGTGTTTGGACTAGCGCTGCTGCTGACCGTGCTGTTGCTAGGGCTTGCCAGAATGTTTTCATTCGATTGGCTGCCCGCAGTCGCTGTGGCATCCGTCGCCGCTCTCGAATGGACGTGGCACTCCGAGCGTTTCGAGACTGAGAACGCCTCGCTCGCGCTGATGTGGTACCTGGTCTTTTACGTCGTGTTCACGATATTCCCGTTCCTTTTCTTGAAACGGTTCAGCTCGCAAGTCGTTCCTTGGGCCTCGGCGGCACTGGCGGGGCTCCCGCAGTTTTTTCACATTCATCGACTGGTCGCTGCAGCCTATCCCAACCAGGTCATGGGCTTGATCCCAGCCGCGTTCGCGATCCCTCCGCTGATCAGCCTTGTGGTCATCTTGAAAACTCCGTCCGCCTCGAGCCCACCGCGCATGACTCAGCTCGCGTTTTTTGGCGGTGTCGCGCTGTTCTTCATCACGCTCATCTTTCCGATCCAGTTCGACAGGCAATGGATCACTCTCGGATGGGCGCTCGAAGGCGCTGCGTTGCTCTGGTTGTTCCACCGTGTGCCCCACCCGGGGTTGCGGCTCACGGGCGTGGGCCTGCTCGTAGCGGCCTTCGCCAGGCTCGCGCTGAACCCTGCCGTGCTCGGATACCACGCACGCAGCGCAACCCCGTTCTTCAATTGGTATCTCTACACTTACGGCACGGCGACCCTCTGCCTCTTCGCCGGCGCACGACTGCTCGCGCCTCCGCGAAACCTGGTTTTGAAAAAAAACGCCCCGCCGATCCTTGCCGGGCTCGGCACGATTCTGGCCTTCCTGCTGCTCAACATAGAGATTGCGGATTACTTCAGTCCGCCCGGCGTCACTTTGACCTTCCAATTCGGCGGTCATTTTGGCCGCGACATGACCTATTCCATTGCCTGGGCAGTATTCTCACTGCTGCTGCTCGTGGTGGGCATTGCCAAGAAGATCCCCGCGTCGCGCTACGCTTCTCTGGGGTTGCTCAGTGTGACGTTGCTGAAGCTGTTTTTCCACGACCTCGCTCAACTCGGCCAGTTGTATCGGGTCGGCGCGTTGATCGGCGTGGCCATCATCGCGATGGTCGCATCCTTTGCCTACCAGCGCCTTTACGCCTCAAGCAACCGGGAGAAAGCAGCCCATGATGAAGCATCCCCATAAACGTGCTGAACTTTTAGTTTCTGTTGCTCGGACGATTTGCCTGATCGGGCTGGGAATCGGGCATCTTGCACGCGCCGCGAACCTTCCCAGCGCTTGGCAGCGTGCCCAGCAATTTGAAGTCGCCGCTCCCGGCCTCGTGAAGTTGAGCTTGCCCATCGAAACACTCGACGCCTCCCGCCCCGGCCTCGAGGACTTGCGGCTCCACGACGATGCGGGCACTGAGCTGCCCTATTGGATTCAGATTCCCGCGCCCGCGCCCCAGG
>CANLCA010000269.1 GCA_947487925.1 Verrucomicrobiales bacterium
AAACCCACGCGCACGATGGAAGCACAACGCAGGAATCTGCTCAAAGACTTGCTGCTCAGCACAGCGCTCGGCGTGCTGCTTCAGCTGGGCGGCTATCACGGAGGGTCGGAAACGCGATAGACGAACTTGATCATGAGCTATTGTTCTGAATTTTGGGATGTGTTGGCGCAGTTCCACGCCGAGATCGAGGATACGAACTTCGATCTCGCCAGCGTTCGCCGCCTCCTGCCGGAGATTGAGAGCCCCGTATTGGTTGTGGGAGCGGGTCAGGGGTTGATCGTAGCGGAGTTGCGGAAACACGGATACGGGTGTGATGGCGTTGATCTGAGTTCGGAAATGATCCGGCAGGCGAAACTTCGCCGGGGGATTTCCCTCGTTCAGGCGGATGCCAAGGCCATGTCATTTCCCGCGGCCAGTTATGCGACGATCATCTATGCCACCGGCGTGGTTGATTTCACCGCCGAGGAAGACGACATCCGGGCCATGCTCATGGAAGGGCGGCGAGTAGTTGAGGAGTCAGGGAAGATATTCGTTGCGTTCTACAAGGCAAGCGCTGCCCAGGAGGAATTTCTGGAAATGGTCGGCCTGACCAGTAATCACAAACTGGCGTTTCGAGAGAGCTTGGAGGTTTACCTGATGAATCCCGTTCAGATGGTGGCCTGGGTGGCAAGAAGGGCGGGCCTCAGTCGTTTTCGCGCCACCATCGCGTTGCTTCGCGTGGCCGGGCGCAGCACGATGCAGGAGAGGAGGAACACGCTCAAAATGCAGCGGGTTTTTCGGAGGCTGGACGATCCCCGCTCCCTGATTAACGCTGCCCCAGAGAAACTGCCGTTTCGGAATGAAAGAGAGATCGAGAACCTGTTCGAACGCCTGGGCATTCCCATCAAGCAGCTCCGGGCGTTTGCCAGTTGCTGGGTGGTTCGAATCTAGTGGCCGCTATGAAAGCCAATCCTGGTGGATCGGGGTAATCGTGCGCGATTGACGGTAACGCGAGCCTATGGTGATGACATTTATGTTTCTCGGTACCGCCGCGCTGTTCGTGGCGGGCGCGGGCGCTGCCTGGTGGCGTTTGAGTTGGCTGCGGCGATTGCCTCCGCTCGAAGCGTCAACGCCGGATGACGCGGCACCTGCGCAAAGCATGGTCGCATGCTCGGTGATCGTGGCCGCGCGGGACGAGGAAGCGCGCATCGAGCAGACCGTTCGCCGTCTGTTGGCCCAGCGCAGCGTCGAGTTGGACCTGATCGTCGTGGACGATCGTTCCACCGATCGAACGGGTGAAATGTTGGAGCAACTGGCGAAGGAGGATTCACGGTTAAGGGTCATGCGCATTGACGCTCTGCCGGAGGGATGGCTGGGCAAGTGCCACGCCTGCCATGTCGGGGCGCTGGCGGCAAAGGGAGCCTGGATCCTTTTCACCGACGCCGATTGCTGGTCGAAGCCGGACGTTCTGCTCCGCGCGATTCAGGCGGCGGAACGTGAGCGAGCCGATCATGTCACGCTCACCTCGGGTCTCGCGGTGCCAAGCGCTAGCCTTCGCGCCAGTTCTCTACTGTTCCACCTCAGCCTCGCGAACTGGTTCTCCGGCGTGAACCGCGATCGGCCGAACTCGCATGTGGGCTTCGGCGCTTTCAACCTTGGGCGGCGGTTCGCTTGGAGCGACTTGTTGACTTTCTGATGCTGTCCATAATCCCCGGCCAACAATCCCCGGAACGAAAGATCCTCATCCAAATCAGGCCAATGAATGCCAAACGGTGAAAGCTCGATCCTGCTCAATTGCTTCGCTGTTCCGCGGGCCAGTCGGGCGTTTTCCATCACAGGAAAACGTATCTCGGTCCCGCTCTCCAGAGAGATCATAATCCTTAAAACGGCAGTTGAACATCGTGAAGATTTGCAAAAGCCTGGATGAGAAGGGTTTGACGAAGATAGAGGCATATCCTTTATGGATCTGGTGACTGATTCGGAAAGACTTTATCGCCAGGATCTTGCGAAGATTTGCCATGGGCAACTGCCGTTTTAAGGATAATGTGACCGTCCCGAAAGACCGCCTCCCCTCCGCCATGCCGCACGTGAACATGCACTGGCTCGTGTTCGTTGCTGTAGAAAAAGAACTTATAACCGTACATTCTCGAAAATCTTCGGCAGGCTTCCACTCTGTCGAACCTTGCCGCGAAACGCGACTCGTTTTGTCGAACGAGGTGAGCTCAGCGACCCGGCCCGTGGGACGCGTGGATTGCAACAGTAGCGCGATGGCCGGGTTAGATGTCAGCGCGGGATTCGCCAGCGCCTGCCGCTCCGCCTCGAACCTCGCGACCACCTGCTTGGTGTCCTTGCCCAGCATGATGAGCTTCAGCGCCCCGAGACGCCGCACCTTTCGCCGCGGGCTTGCTCAGCGCCGATCGAAACAGGGCGGCTCATGACCTTGAGAGGATGTCATCCTCATCTGTTTTTGATTCATCTGCTAATAGATGGGCAATTGTTCGACAGGAAGTTTGTGTCCGCTTTCAAAAACGTCTTCCCCGAGGCACGGCCCAGTGCCAAAGCGTGGCTGGAATCGGAACATTGAGTCGTTGCTCTTAAACAGGGGCACGCCCTAATCGCTGCCAGAGCAATCATTTTCTCGCCGCCGCCAAAAACACTCCATCGAGAAGGGGCAACTGATCTTGAGGATGCGCCAATGAGACCGAACGACTCCATTGCCCACGCGGTCGCTGAACACGCCGTTCAGGTGCGCGGTAGCGACGATTGCCTTGAGAAGGCCCCAGAAGATGGAGCGATAAGTTTTCGGGCACATCGCGCCAGCGAATGAGAGCGGTAGACCGTTTCAAGGGTGAAATCCCGCCGAGAAGCCTGTTTGTGGAAGCGCGCGAGGAACCGAAGAAGTGCTTTCCGAGAAACTCCACGCTTCGGATCCGAGTTCATTTTACTGCACTTTTTGCGAGATTCGGAAAGCGCCACGCATTTCTCTTGATCCGTTACCGTTCAGAAAAATCGCGTTTCTCAATCTGATGAGATTTGGAATGTGAGAAGCGAACAGGCTCAAAGCTCTAACCCAATTCCTCCACGACGGCTTCCGAACCGCTGTGCCCGATGATCTTCAAACGCTGTCCTTGCTCCACCATTTCACCCTGGGTAACGACGTGGAGGAGTCGATCGCCAAATCTTGCCTTTCCGCCGGGGCGCAGGGGTGATACCGCCACGCCGGTCTCGCCAAGGCTGGCCTTTTGTTGCTCCTCGAGTCTGGAGACGAAAACAACGCCGCTGGCAGTGTGGGAAACAAGCTCCCCGAACAGGCGAGTTCGAGGGAGAAACTGTGCCAGAACCAGCATCAGGGCAAACGAGACCAGGACGGCCATGCTGATGTCCCTCAGGGGAAGCTGCAGCTGGGGAAAAGTGGGCATGGTTGAGGTCCCTGGATAGCTGTCCACCATCCCCATAACGATGGCGACCAGCATCATGGCTGTCCCGGTGATGCCGACAAAGAGCGTGCCTGGAAAAACGAACAATTCCAGTGCTACCAAGATCAATCCCAACACGAAAACAATCGCCCAACCGGCCCCTGAGAGGCCAGCCACATAACCTCCAAGAAAATAGATTGCGAACGCGGTAATCCCAACGATGCCCGGCAGACCGAACCCCGGTGTTTTGAATTCGAGGTAGAGGCCCACGATTCCGATGACGAGCAGCAGGGGACTGATGGTGGTGATCCAAGTGCCCAACTGCTCTGCACCGGTGGGTTTAATCTCGATTCGTTGCGCCCCGGCGTAACCGAGTTCGATCAGCAGCGCTTCCATTGTTTCCACCGTGCCAGACGAAAGCAAAGGCTTCGGTGGAAGGCCGTATTTCTTGGCCGCTTGACGATCCGTGAGCGTCAGGATGTTTCCTTCCTTGTTGAGGAGTTCACCCTCAATCCTCAACTCCTTCGTCTTATCGATCATCGCTTCAATGACTTCGATATTATGCCCGTTCTTTTCCGCCTGGGTGCGCACCAATGCCCGAACCGCGGAAGTCATTTTGATCTCAAGTGTGTCCGGCATTTTTTCCACACCCGCCCCGCCGGGCGACATCATGATGGGTGCCGCGGCACCGATAACGCTTTGCGGCGCCATATAGATTCTTTGAGTCGCGACAGCAATGAAGGCGCCAGCCGAAAACGCCTGCTTATTGACGTACGTGACCGTCAATCCCGGAAATTTCCCTAGGATCTCGATGATTTCCTCGGTGACATCCACTCGTCCACCATCCGTTTTCATGTCCAAGATGAGCACATCCGCTTTGGCTTCCATCGCCTCCTTCACCCCCCGCCGGACCACGTAGACCATTGGAGGCATGATGTTCTCCTGAATGGGTAGAATGCAAATCTTCCCACTGGTAGCGGCGACGGCCGTTTTGGTCTCGGCCGCGAACGTTCCAAGCCCGATCGACATGAGCCAGAACAGCAGCCATCGGGCAACGTGCTTCACAATCATGCCTCACTCTAACCCTGCCCACCTGGATGGCACAACCGAGAAACCGATGACATTCGAACGTAGTTGACCGTGGGAATATGCTTGTTTCAAGGCCATCACCACTGCCATTGTCCTGCCATGAATACGCTCCTCGCTCAAGTCGGTGTTCCACCCATTAGAATCGAATGGGTCTTTTACGGCATTTTGGGCCTAGTGGTCTTTGTTGCCGCCATCCTGGTCATCAACTTTGGAATCATCTACATCCGAGCCTTGTTTTCCGGGGCCAAAGTCACGATCACGGAGTTGATCGCGCTGCGGTTGCGGGGGATTCCAGGGGCTTTGATAGTGGATGGTCGCATCACGGCCGTGAAATCTGGGTTGCCCATTTCGATCGACGAACTCTCCACCCATTTCCTGGCCGGCGGCAATGTGCAAATGGTCGTTCTGGCCTTGGTCGCCGCGAAGAAGGCCGGCATCAATCTCGTTTTCGACCGTGCGTGCGCCATCGACCTTGCCACCAAAGGCACCGGAAAAACCGTGCTCGAAGCGGTGAAAACTTCCGTCAACCCGAAGGTGATCGATTGCCCGGCGCCCACGTCAGGCAAGACCACCATTGATGCGGTAGCCAAGGACGGCATCGTCATCAAAGCCAAGGCCCGGGTGACGGTGCGAACCAATCTGGATCGTTTCGTTGGTGGCGCGACGGAGGAAACCATCATCGCGCGCGTCGGGGAGGGCATCGTTTCCACAATCGGTTCCGCGGAAACC
>CANLCA010000270.1 GCA_947487925.1 Verrucomicrobiales bacterium
CAGCCTCAGCACTGAAGGCAGTTGGTTCGACACGGTGCTTTCCGTTTACACGGGGGGTACCACAGTGAGTGGGGGAACGCTCCTCGCCAATCTGCTAAAGGTGGCTGAGGACGACGAAGGTGGCGCTTCTCGTACCAGCAAGGTGTCGTTGAGCGTGGTCAAAGGAACGGAATACGCCATCCGGGTAGCGCTTGCCGGGGGTGAACCCGGGGTGATTGTGTTCGGTTGGGATTTCCTGGCCACGCCCGTGCCTTTGCCTTCGCTCCGGCAATTTGAGGTCAGGATTCCAGACACAAGAGACAACCTTTTGGCTGATGTGACTCCCGTGACCTTCACTTTCGTTGCCCAAGACGTGGACAAATATTCGATTCAAGATTCTAAGCTTAATACCTACAGCTCAACTACGCCCTCCGTTACTCTACAGATAAAAATGCGTGATTATATCCGGCGGTCGTTCACATTTGGTCTGGAAAACTCCGCCGGGTCTAGAGTTTCCTCGGAGACTTTCGCATTCCAACGTGAGGAAGGGCAGTTGAAGTTGGTAATTTCCAAGGAGCTGTATACTCGATTTTTGACTTTCGCTCGTTTGTTGCAAGCGGACGGTTCCACGATTTTCCGTTTTTCGAATCCGCGCTTGCGACCTGCGCCCATCGTTCGGGTGACCAAGTCGGGACTTGGTGGCACGGGTCAGTCCGCCAACGCGTTGAATGTGACGCCCCTTAAAACTCCCCGGGATTCATTCATCATTGGTACCGATGGCGAAACGACCGATCCTGGAGAACCGAATCACGGAGGCGTGATAGGCGGCGCGTCGGTCTGGTTCAGTTATCTGGCACCGGCCAGCGGCACCGTCACGGCGACGACAGAAGGCGAAACGGACTTCGACACCGTGCTGGCGGTTTACACTGGAACCGTTAACGCGTTTGGCGCTTTGGATTATCCGACCTTGAAACAGGTGGCGTCCGACAACAACAGCGGCGCCAACGGACTGACCAGCCGGGTCAGTTTCAAGGCGGAAAAAGGGGTGGAGTATTTCCTGGCGGTGGATGGTGTGGATGGCGCCTCGGGATTGCTCGAATTCACCGCCTCGCTGGACGTGGTACCCACGTTGTCCGCGATCACGGATCAAACAGTCGACCAAAACAGCCCCGGCAAGACGGTGGCTTTCAAGGTTGAAGATACCGTCGCTGGAGCCAGCGGCCTAAAAGTGACAGGGAGTTCCTCGGACAACGCGCTGATCGATCCCTCGAAATTCGTGTTCAGCGGTGATGGCGTGAACCGGACCGTGGTCATCAGTCCTGAACCTGGACGGAGCGGCGTCGCGGAGGTCACACTTTCCGTGAACGATGGGGTTTATGTCGTCAGTTCGAAATTCAAGGTCACGGTTGCTGCGGTGAATCAGCCGCCTGTGGCTGACGATTTGAACGTCGCGACGTCCGAGGATTCCGCGAAGGCGTTTGTCTTGAGCGGCAAAGATCCGGAAGGAAAGCCTGTGACTTACAAGATCCTCACACAACCCGCGCTCGGCAAGATCACGGGGCTCGCCCCGAAGCTCACTTTTGCACCGACTCCCGATGCGAATGGCGTCGACCGATTCACTTATTCGGTGAACGACGGGGCGTTGGAGTCGGCGCCGGCCTTCATTACCGTCACGGTGTTGAGCTTGAACGATGCGCCTGGGATCGCCGCTTTGGCGGACGCCAAAGCCCAATCGGGCACGCCGCTGGCACCAATTGAGTTGCGACTCAGCGACGTTGATTCCTCTCTTGATTCGCTGTCTGTTGTGGTTCGTTCTGATAATCAGGCGGTGATTCCGGATGCGAATCTCGGTGTGACAGGTATCGGCGGAGTTCGATTGTTGAGCTTGGTGCCCTCGTCCGACACGCCTGGGCGGGCGGTTGTGACGGTGACTGTGAGCGACCCCGAGGGCGGGCGTGGCAGCGCGCAGTTCGCCGTGGATGTGGTGGGGGCGCCGCCCACGTTCATCCTCCAACCGAAAGGAACCGAGCTGGTGGAGGGCGCGTCCTACTCGATGTTTGGGCAAGCAGGCGGGACCGGCCCGTTCACCTATTCGTGGCTCAAGGATGGGCAGCCAGTGCCCGGGGCCACAACCCAAGTTCTAAACTTCGACAAACTCAAGTCCACGGATGCGGGCAAGTTTTCGTTGGTGGTCAAAAACCCCGTCGGATCGGCGACGAGCGACGTGGTTGAGGTGAAGGTCAGGCTCAAGTCGTCGTACCCAACAAAACTCAGCGGAGCCATTGCCTTGGAAGGATTCGCGCTGAGTTTCACATCGGCCCCGGGCGATTATCGGATCCAAGCGTCGTCGGATCTCGCGACGTGGAAGACGATCCTCGGGACGACCTTGTTTGAAGGATCCATCGAATACACGGACACCGAAGTGCCGAGCGACGGAATGCGGTTTTATCGCGTGATCGAAGGGCAGGGGGACTGAGGGGTTGGGGCGGTCAGCAGTAACCAGTGATCAGTGACCTTTTTGACGGACGCGTAGGCGATGAGTATGGATCATACGACCCATTGAACTACAGTTGGTTGGCACAGATCCGGTCTCAGCCGAAATGCTCCACGTCCTCCCAGGGCTCGAGGTGCTTGATGGCCTCCATGATTTTGTCGGCGACTTCTTGATAGAGCTGCTTGAGGCGCGGTTTGGAGCAAACCCTCGCTTCGGCGCGTTCGGCGCTGAAGTCGATGGGATGGCCGAACTTCAGGACCACGGGCAGGGGTCTTGGGAATTTCAGATGTCGGCCATAGGCCTCGAACGTGCCGAAGATGCGAAGAGGAATCACGGGCGCGTCGGATTTGAGCACTGTCAGGCCGATGCCTGAGCGGGCGCGTTGGAGCGAGCCATCGTGGGTTCGGGTGCCTTCTGGAAACAAGACGATGGCCTCGCCTTCCTGCAAACGCTGGAGAATGATTCGGAGCCCTTTGGCGCTGCCTCCGTCCCGATCCACGGGAACGCCGTTGAGCGCTCGCATGTACCAGATCGCGATTGGGTTTCTGAACAGGGTCTCCCTGGCCAGGTAGTTGATCATGCGCGGCAACGGCGAGCCAATCATGGGAGGATCCACGAAGCTCGCGTGGTTTGATGCAAGAATGGCGGGCCCTGTTCTTGGGACGCGTTCACGGTTATGCACGCGCCATCTGAAATAGATTCGAAACACGACTCGGCAAACTATCGCCGTGATGAAATAAACAGAATTCATCCTGGAAGGAGCCATTGATTTAACCGCAAAGAACGCAGAGAACGCAGAGACAAGAACTTGCGGAGTTCTGACAGAGGGATGATCCTCGTCTGTTGGTGATCCTTCGAAGTATCACAGTTTTTCGCAACTCCTTTCCTGTTTGTTGGTTGCGTTCTTTGCGGTTAAGTGAGCTGCCGGATTAAGCTTCATGTTTCAAGTTGTGCAAGCTGGCGGGGCGGATCTGTTTTGAGGGAGTCGCCTGCGCATTTCTTCGATGATCAAGCCGCTGGATTGTGCCGGCGTCTGTCCGGATGTGTTCACAAAAAAGGCGCCCAGGGGGATCATCAACGGAGCGGCGGCGCGCTGGCTGTCGCGTTGATCCCTCTCCGCGAGATTCTCATGAACCCCTTCCGCCGCCCGCCGCTTGGAGCGCTCGTCGAGGGAGGCGTCGATGTAAAATTTGAACTCCGTCTCAGGAAACACATTGGAGCCAATATCCCTTCCCTCCATGACCAGGCTGCCAAAAGCCAGGCATTCGCGCTGCTTGTGTTTCATCCAATCGCGGACTTTGGGAACGGCGGCCACGTGGGCCACGTCCGCGCTGGTTTCCTTTGTGCGTATTTCCTTTTCCGGGTAGTAACCGTCGACCGTCAGCCGGGCTTGGCCATCGATGCATTGCAGTGTGGTCTTCCAACGTTTGCACGCGGTTGCGACAGCCTTGGGGTCTTGGATGTCCACCGCCTTTTGTCGGCAATACCAGGCCAGGGTGCGGTACATAGCTCCGGTGTCGACGTACACAAACTCCAATGCCTTTGCGACGAGTTTTGCGTTGGTGCTTTTCCCGCTGGCGCTCGGGCCATCGATGGCGATGACGATTGATTTATTCATAAGATGCTCAGTCCGGCGGGCGGTTCATTCGAACACCAGCGTTTGCTCCGAGAGCCGTTCCAGGCGTTCGCCGCCTGGGGAGGACAACCGCCACACGGGGGCGGCCCAGCCCAAGGGGGCGGGCGCCGCGAGTTTGGCGAAGAAATTTGGGAACGTTTTTTTAACGCAGGCGGGATTTCGGATCCTCATGCCGCCAACGCTCAAGCCGAGCATGGCGAAGCACATGGCGATGCGGTGGTCATCGTAGGTCTCGATTTCCGCGCCGTGCAGCACGGAAGGAAACACGGTGAGCGAATCCCCTAATTCCTCGACGCGCGCGCCGCACTTCCCAAGCTCGGTGCGGAGGGCCAGGACGCGTTCGCATTCCTGCACGCGGAGGCGCCCCAGATCCGTGAACAGAACGGGGTGATCCGACAGCGGGGCGAGCACGATGGCTGTCATGATGCTATCACCCAGGTCGGAGCGCCGGGAGAGGCGCGGAGGCAGAGGTAGGAATCGTGGAAACTCGCTGTCAATCTGCCATCCCGATTGAGGCCATTGGGCCACGCTGCCTCCGGCGCCCCAGAAATAGCTGCCGCTGGAGGCGTCGGGCTCCACCTGGAACTGGCCTCCTTCGAACGGGAACACTTTCAAAAGTTTTTCCGTCATCGTGACGTAAGGGGATTCCTCCTCGTTGTCCCCTTGGATGAGGATCTCCCATCGACCGATGCCCGCGCTCAGAAGCAGCGCCGAAGCGAACTGCGAACTCTCGGTGAGGTTGACGCTGCAACGGCTGATTCTAGGGCCTGTTCCATGGATAAGCGCCGGGAGTTTATCATTGGGTGAATCCACGCGATAGCCCAGCTCGCGGAGAGACTTGAAGAGATCTGCCTGCGGTCGTTGGTGCATCCTGGGGACGCCGCTGAGCCGGTAAACGCCCTGGCCAAGGCACACCAGAGGCGCGAGAAAACGCGCCGCTGTGCCGGCGTTTCCGACGAACAATTCCTTGGGACAAGCTTCGCTCCCTCCGGGGCCAATGGCACCTTCGCGGCCGTCCACGGCAATCACCCGATTGCACATCTCCGCGGGGTCTGGCTGGATAGCGATGTCGATGCCGAGCTGTCGGAGCGCATCGACCATG
>CANLCA010000271.1 GCA_947487925.1 Verrucomicrobiales bacterium
ACCCCAGGCGCGGGTGTCTGTGGCGGTTTCACGGCGACCGGTTCTGGCGCAACGGGCTTGGATTGTGCGGCGATGCTTTGGTCGCGGAGAGCGATTACTTTCGCGCCCCAGATCTCCAAGGTTGCCTGCAAGGTCTCGGGACGGACCGGCTTGGGAAGATAGTCGTTCATGCCCGACTGGAGGCACTTCTCGCGGTCGCCCTGCATCGCGTTGGCGGTCATGGCCACAATCACCAGAGGTATCCTGGAGGCCCCGGGACCCGATTTTTCCCAATCGCGAATCTGCCGCGTGGCCTCCAATCCATCCATCTCGGGCATCTGAACGTCCATGAAGACGATGTCGTAGGCCTTTCGCTGAACCGAGTCCACAGCCTCGATACCGTTGCTGGCGACGTCCGCCTGATAGCCCATTTGCTGAAAGAGCCGGATAGCCACTTTCTGGTTGATGGCGTTGTCATCCACCAAAAGCATTCTCAACGGAATACGAGAAGCCATGTTGCTGTCCATCTTGGAGGGGGACGAAGATCGCTTGGAGGTCAGGGACGACTTGTCGACAGCCCTGAGCAGGACATCCTGAAGGATGGATTGCTTGACAGGTTTGGAAAGAGAAGCGGAAAACAAGGCCAGCTCGGGTGCATCAGACTTCACCCCCATGGAGGTAAGGAGGATCATTGGCAGTTGGGCAGGCGAGCGCAGGGTTCTTATTTGATTGGCCAAAGTAACGCCGTCCATGTGGGGCATCTGCATGTCGAGGATCGCCAAATCGAAGGGTTCACCCAGCCGAAGCCACTCGAGAGCTTCCGCCCCGCTCGAAGCAGCGGCAGGTTTCATTCCCCAGTTCGAGGTTTGTAAAATCAAGATCCGCCTGTTGGTAGGATTGTCGTCCACCAAAAGGATCCGGAGACCTTTCAGACGTTCCTTCACCTCTAAAAGGGGGCCCTCGACCAAGGGGGCCGAAACCTGGCCGCGAATGGTGAAATGGAAAGTGGATCCTTTGCCAGGGACGCTATCCACCCACATCCGTCCGCCCATCAAGGTCGCCAAATTCTTGCTGATCGCCAGACCCAAGCCAGTGCCGCCGAATTGCCTTGTGACGGAGGCGTCCACCTGACTGAACGATTGGAAGAGACGAGACACTTTTTCAGCCGGAATCCCCATGCCCGTATCCGTAACGGAGAAGTGAAGCAGGCACGATTCCCCGGAGCGTAGGGCTTGCTTCGTCACCACCAACGGAGTGGCTGGATCCAGCAAATCCGGGCCTGTCAGCTCTAGACGCACGATCACCTCACCCGAAGTCGTGAACTTGATCCCATTACTGATCAGGTTCACGAGAATCTGGCGGAGCCGAGTCACATCCCCGACGATGGTCGAAGGGGCGTTCTCGAGGACGTGGTAGGCGAGTTCCAGGCGCTTTTCCGAGGCCTTAGGAGCGAGCAGATCCAGGGCGTCCTCGATGCAAAGACGGACGTCAAAGGGTTGGTTTTCCAACTCGAGCTTCCCCGCTTCAATCTTCGAGAAATCCAGAATGTCGTTGATGAGTGTCAGCAAGGTGTCGCCACTGGTGCGAATCGTCTCGACCATCTCCATCTGACGCCCGGTGAGTTCGGTTTCCATGAGAAGGCTTGTCATGGAAATAACTCCATTCATGGGAGTGCGGATTTCATGGCTCATGTTGGCCAGGAACTCGGACTTGACCCGAAGCGCCGATTCCGCGGAACGACGCTCCAGTTGTAGTGCGTGGTTGGCCTCTGCCAATTCGTCCTGAAGAAATTTGGAACGGAGCGTGGACCGCACGCGAGCCCGGAGTTCCAGGAGTTCGCAGGGTTTGGTGATGTAATCAGCGGCCCCCAGTTGGAATCCTTTCAGTTTATCCTCCGTGTTCCCGAGCACCGTCAGGACGATCACCGGCAAGTGCAGGGTGCCCGGGTGCGCCTTGATGGCTCGCAGCACGTCAAAGCCATGCATGTCGGGGAGCCCCAGGTCAAGCAGGACCAAATCGATGTCTCCTTGCCCCAATCGCGACAACGCCTGGGTGCCTGACACCACGGACAAAACAAGCAAACTCTCAGAACGCAGGGTCGCCTCGACCACGCCATGAATCGAGGGATCATCATCCACCACAAGGATTTTGGGTGAGGAATGCTTCATAGCCGACACGTTCCAACCCTAGGAAGAGGCCGGGATTTCGTCTGGAAAACGAGTTTCATGTTGCTGTGTTTTCGAGTGCTAAACTTAATCGAGCAAGATCCAGCTCTTTGCTGATTTGGTCAAGCATAGTCGCATTGCCGGTGAAATCACCCAGCTTTGCAGCCTCCTCCAGGTTGGCAGAAACCAGAGCCAGCCGGCGCAGCCCCATATTATTAGAGCTTCCTTTGAGAGAATGCGCCGCCTGGATGAGGTCCGTCCCCCGTGCTTCCTCCATCGCACGCTTTATGGCCTCGAGCTTCATCCCAGAGTCCTTCAGGAACAAACCCACCAAATCCCGGAACAATTCCCTCGATTCTTCGTCCCCAGGCCCGCGCAACCCATCCAAAACCGCCCGGTCAACCACCGGCAAATCCAACTCGACACCGCCTCCAGTCGCACCGGATCTGTTGTCATGACCCAAACCGGGTTGAAGGCTGGAACCGGTGCTCTGTGAAGCTTCATCCGCGCGAGCTTGGAAAGGGTCGGAACCCGGCTCGGTCCCAGGTCGACAACGCGCGGTCGATGCTGAAACACGAGACAGAGCCCTCTCAAGCTCCGGCAAAAGAACAGGCTTGGTGATGTAGTCGTCCATGCCTGCTTTCAGGCATTCCTGGCGGTCCTGCGCCATGGTGTTTGCCGTCATGGCGATAATCCTAACAGGCGTCGGAGGACGACAAGACTCCGGCAGCGCCGACTCGATGGCCCGGATTCGGCGTGTTGCTTCAAAGCCGTCCAATTCGGGCATCTGGCAATCCATGAATACCACATCATAAGGTTGCCGTTCGAAAGCGGCGACGGCCTCCTGGCCATTCGAAGCGAAGTCCGGCTCCAAGCCCAGCCTCTTCAGTTGCCGCAAAGCCACCTGTTGGTTGACGTCGTTGTCTTCGGCCACCAGAATCCGCCACGAACGGCTAAACTTCAAGACATTGGCATCGTGCATTGACGGGCTCATTTCCGGGGGCTCCACAGCTCCGGGAAGCAGAGATACCAAGCTGCTCCTCAACCGTGCCTGTTTGACGGGTTTTGAGAGGCAGGAACGGATTTTCAAATCCTTGAGAACTCCGGGGTCCAGGCGGCGCCCAAGAGGAGCGAGCAAAATCATTCCTGGGACAGACCACTCCTCCTGGCCTCGGATCAGCCCAGCCAGCTTGAGCCCATCCATATCCGTCAGATCCAAATCCATCACCGCCATCTCGATCGGGAGCTGGCTACCGTGGGATTCCCTCAAACACCTCATCGCATCAGCCCCACTAGAACACACTCGCACTTCCATCCCCCAGGAGTCCAAATGATGCGTCATGATCTTCCGGGTCAGATCCGACGCGGCGACCACGAGCACGCGACGGCTGGTAAGCAAGTTTTCAGTCTCGGAGAGCAAAGAAGATTCGAGAGCCTTTTCCAGAACCACCGTGAAATGGAAGTTGGACCCGGATCCGACGACGCTTTCGACGCCTATTTCACCCTGCATCAAGTTCACCAACTGTCTGCAAATCGCCAGCCCTAGGCCCGTGCCACCGTATCGGCGGGTAACCGAACCATCCTCCTGGGTGAAGGCACTAAACAGCCTGGGGATGCATTCCTTGCTCATCCCGATCCCGGTGTCTATCACAGAGAAACCAAGCCTGACATGAGTCTCCGTCTCCTCGTCCAACGCCACGTGGACAATCACCTGACCTTTCTGGGTAAACTTGACCGCGTTCCCGATCAGGTTTGTGAGGATCTGGCGCAGACGTCCGGGGTCCCCCCGTACGAGCCGGGGAACCTTTGGCTGGATAAAACAACCAAACTCCAGACCCTTCCCAGGCGCTGAACCTGCGAGCAGCTCAAGCGTACCCTCCACCACTTCCCGCGGAGAAAGATCCATGATCTCGAATTGCAACTTCCCAGCCTCCATCTTGGAAAACTCGAGGATTTCGTTGATGATATGCAACAACGAACAGGCGCTCGTTCGGATGATCTCCGCAAAGTCCTTTTGTTCCGCGGACAAGGTTGAGTCGAGCAGGAGATCGGTCATCCCAATGATGCCGTTCATCGGGGTTCGGATTTCATGGCTCATGTTGGCCAGGAACTCGGACTTCAGTCGCGCCAGCTCGACCGCCTTGTCGCGGGCGAGAACGAGCTCGGACTCCGCTCGCTTCAGTTCTGTGATGTCCTTGGAGATTCCAAAAGTGCCGATGATCGTTCCGTTCTGGTTCCTGAAGGGCATCTTGGTGGTTAACACCCACGACTCTTCCTTACCCGGGCGCGCCTCCTTTTCAGGCTTGCCGATGATTGGCATCCCGGTCGAAATGATTTGCTGCTCATCGGCAAACGCCGTTTCCGCGTGTTCCTTGTCGAAATAATCAAAGTCCGTGTGGCCCACAACGTCCTCGAGATTGGACAGCCCGAACAGTTTGACCAGAGCTCTGCTGCACTTGAGAAACTGAGACTGGCTGTTCTTGAAGTAGATGGCGTCGGGGACGTTATCCAACAGCATGCGAAGCAGATCCCGCTCGTAGGCGAGGGCCTCCTCCGTCCGCTTGCGCTCCGTGACATCCCAAAACATCCCCTGAATTCCGATGACTCGACCGGTCGAGTCGTACAGGGGGGTTTTGAGCACGTGCACAAAAAGCTTCTCCCCCTCAGGCGTTGAGTGGGCCTCCACCGTCTCAAAAGTCTCCAGTGTCTCCAAGACGCGTTTGTCGTCGCGCTGGTACTTTTGGGCGAGATCTGCGGGGAAAAAATCGAAATCGGTTTTTCCCAGAATCTCCTTCAAACTACAGCCGAGGGTGGCACAAAACTTTCTGTTCGCAAAAGTAAAGCGTTCTGCCAGGTCTTTTCGGAAAATATTCTGTGGAATGCTCTCAACCAGGGAATGATAAAAGGCCTCCGAATTTCGGAGCGCTGTTTCCACCTTTTGATGTTCTTCGACTGTCCGGATTAGCTGCCGCGTGCCCCGCCGGAGCTCAAAGTGAGCCACAGCCTGGCGGGCCAGGATATCCAGGGATTCCATCTGCTCGGGCGTCAGAGAACGGGAGACTCGATC
>CANLCA010000272.1 GCA_947487925.1 Verrucomicrobiales bacterium
AGGGAAACAGGCATGCGGGGTCGGGAATCTGGAGCGTGGAAGTCGGGGGTAGCCACTGCCCGCGCAACGCCATCAGGCAGACGGCCACCTCGACGGCACCCGCGGCACCCAGCAGATGGCCAATGCTCGATTTCGTGGAACTTACCGGAAGTGACGCGGCCCGAGCGCCCGCCCAGCGTCGGATAGCTGCGGCTTCCGCACTGTCATTCAAGGGGGTGCCGGTGCCATGAGCGTTGACGTAATCTATGTCGGTGGGGGTCAGCTGGGCACTCGCACAAGCCTGGCTCATGGAGAGAAAGGCGGCATCTCCCTCCGGATGAGGCTGGGTAAGATGATGGGTGTCGGTGGCCGCCGCATAGCCCACTATCTCACCCAAAATCGGTGCACCTCGGGCTCGAGCATGGTGCCTGGATTCCAGGACAAAGACGGCCGCTCCTTCCCCTAATGACAACCCATCGCGCCGGGCGTCAAAAGGACGGCAGACCGTTGGGGACAGCGCTTGCAAGGAATCGAATCCCGCGAAAACCAGTTGGCAGAGGGCATCATAGCCGCCGGTTATGACGACATCAGCGATCCCTTCACGCACTAGGGTGGATGCGTGACCCACGGCATTCGCGCCCGAGGCACAAGCATTCGCGATAATGGAAACAGGCCCTTTCAAACCGAAGGCGGAGGCCACGAGGCGGCTCTGAAATTGAGCCTGATAGCAAAGAGCGCGTGTCGGCTGAAACCGCCTTGCACCCAGGTTACCCAGCGCCTCACGATAGTAATCCTCCCCAAACCTCATGCCGCCGCTTGTGGTTCCTAGAACGATAGGAACGTTGGTTCCCGAGCGCTCGTCCAAAGCCAACTCAGCTTGCCCCAACGCCTGATGCATGGCAACGAACAACATCCGCCCTGCTCTTTCCAAGCGGGTTAAGAGTCGGGAGCCGAACTGGGAACTCGGAAGGTTGGCAGGGAGATCCGCTTGCGCTCCTTGTCTCACCCGTTGCCGGGATGAGTCAAACACGGTGATTGGACCAAAAGCAGTTCTGCCAGCGCGAAATCCCCTAGAGTTTTCATCCCAACCGACGCCCAAAGGGGAAATGATGCCAACCCCTGTGATGACGACTTGGCGTTTTGCATCGGGGCTTTTTGTTTTAGGGTACAACACCTGGGTTTGGCACTTGAGATTGTCCGCGGATAAGGCTAACAAGGCCTCGGGGCTGAGGCAAACCCCGAATAGCAACGAATTGAAATGTATGATGTCGTCATAGTTGGGGGCGCACTATCTGGTGCCAGCGTCGCCATCCTGCTTCTGACCGAACAGCCTCAGTTGCGCATCCTGATTGTCGAGAAAACTCAGGCCTTTTCGCGTCGAGTGGGTGAGGCCACCGTGGAGGTCAGCACCTATTTTCTACGTCATCAGTTGGGTTTGACGAGTCACTTGAACCACAGCCATTTGGTGAAGAACGGCCTTCGGTTTTGGTTTGCCAATGAGAAAACCAAGACACTGGCCGATTGCAGTGAGATCGGAGCGCGTTACCTATCACGACTTCCGGCCTACCTGGTGGATCGAGCCGTGCTGGATGAGGAAGTGCTTCGGAGGGCATTGACGTTAGGTGCCGAGTTATGGCGGCCAGCGGCGGTCCGGAACATCACACTGGAACCTGGGGGAATCCAACGGGTGACCATCAAACGGGGAGACCTGGAACTATTGGTTGAAACACGATGGATTGTGGATGCGTCGGGTGTGGCCGCTGTTCTGGCACGGCAGGAGAACTGGCTTAAACCGAACCTGGAGCACCCCACAACAGCCGTCTGGTCGCGTTGGAGTGGGGTCAAAGATTTTGATTCGCCGGATCTCTTGAGAAAATATCCTGAGTGGTCCCGCGAATGCTACGGCATACGCAGCACCGCAACCAACCATCTGATGGGGGATGGTTGGTGGGCGTGGTGGATCCCTCTCAAGAGCGGGGACGTCAGCATCGGGGTTGTGTTCGACGAGCGTCGTTTGGATTGGCCCAAGGGAGGATCTCTGGGAGATCGACTGAAGTCCTTTCTCCTTCAACATCCGATTGGAAACGAGTTATTGGCGGAAGCACAATGGCAGGAAGGCGATGTGCATTGGAGGAAGCATCTACCCTACTACAGCACCACATTCGTGGGCGATGGTTTTGCCTTGGTGGGGGATGCGGCGGCGTTTTTGGACCCCTTCTACAGCCCAGGGATGGATTGGATCTCATACACCGCCAGCAGTGCCGCTCACCTCATTCTAGCTCAGCATCATGGAGAACCGACGTCCCCTCTGATAAAACGAGTGAACGACGACTTCACACGGAGTTATTCGCGCTGGTTCGACGCGATTTACCGGAACAAATACGACTACATGGGCGAGTTCGATCTCCTCGGCTTGGCCTTCACGATGGATGTTGGGTTGTATTATCTTGGAGTTGCATCGCAGCCCTTTCTCAGAGGGCCAGCAGCGTTGCGGGAGCCCTATTTTGCGACAGGTCCCTCCACCCCGTTTTACCATTGGATGCGGACCTACAACCGCCGTTTTGCTCGAATGGCGCAGGTCCGCCGCGCACGCGGACAACTGGGTCGGCGAAATAACCGGCATCGCCGGATGGTTAAAGGGTTCGCCTTCGAGACCTCCACGATCGTGACCGTTCTACGAGCCGCCGGTGGATGGGCGAGGCTCGAACTGCTCGAGGGGTGGCGTAGTTGGTTTGGTAGAACCAAAAGCCCATGACCCTACACCAAGCGCGGTGTTCCAAAGGCATGCGAGCCGTCGCCACCCGGAATCGCTTGGTGACCATCAAAGGGCCTGTCTGTCCTCTGTTGGTTCGATGAGTAAAACTCCACCAAACTGCGGGATGAGACCTGACGTCCCTCCTCCTGGATTGCGGCCAAGATTCGTTCCTCATTCATGATGAAGCGGTCACGTTTGTAGAGCAGGTAGTTATCACGAACCTCAGAGGGTGTGAGATTGATCGTGCAAAGGTTAGCACCGGCGCGAAGGCCTCGGCGATAACCTTCACCGGGACACGCTATGTTGAGAGCGCTGACCGCAGGGATCACCAGTTCAGGCTGCTGAAGACGCAACGCGGCGGTGCAATTCAGCACGGTGTCGACGCTCGCCATAGGGTCTTGGGCGAGCGGGGTTTCTTCTCCGGGAATAAACGGGCTGACACTGCAACCATGCAAGGGTAATTCGCGCGCAACGCGAAGGTTGTCCAATAGATTTTCCATGGATTGACCTGGGAGGCCTGCGATGAAGCCGGAACTGACCCACCAATTGTTCGCGGCAAGCTGGCGTATGTGGCTGACCCTCTCAGAGAAGGTCCCGGGCGCTTCGAGTTGTTCGTAGAGAGACGGATCGGCGGTCTCGAACTTCATGATGTAGAGCCTAGCCCCGGCGTTTTGGAGTTCGTTGTAAAGAGCTGGCGTCAACGTTCCAGCGCACACGCTTATCCCGAGATTGGTTTGGCTCCTCAGCCTGTGCACAAGCGGGATGACGATTTCGCGGACTGCGACAGGATCCTCGCCTGACTGGATATTCACGTCGGTGATGCTGGAGGGCCGATGTTCAACCAGCAGTTCTGTCAACTCGTCTAGGTTTGCCCTGTAGCGGGACAAAGCTCTATTGTCGCGGCGCATGCCGCAATAGTGACAGTTTTCCCTGCAGAAGTTCGACACCTCCACCACGCCGCGGACGAAAACTTCGCGCCCAAACCGCTCGATTGTTTTGGCATGTGCCCGTGCGTGCCAGTCCTGTTGGTCCGAACCCGAGAGGGCTAGCATGGTGGCATCAGGAGTCCAACGGCACTTCATTTGGCGAATTAAGATCGTGATTAGCACGGTCTGCAATTCAATTGTGGCTTCCCGAAAAGCACTTCATCTACTCTCAGACCATGGACTGGAGACGAGACTGCGCCGCGATCATTCCGTGCAAGGACGAAGCCGCCACGATAGGCACGTTGGTGGAGGAAGTTCTAAAAATTGTTGCGTGCGTCATCGTGGTGGACGACGGATCCAGCGACAGCACTGGCCGCATCGCAGCGAGGTCTGGGGCGACCGTGCTCAGGAGAGATGGGCACCCCGGAAAGGGAGCCGCTCTAAGGGCGGGTCTCAGGCACAGCCAGGATCAGGGATTCAGGTGGGCTCTGACGATGGACGGCGACGGTCAACACTCGCCTTCGGATCTGCCACGGCTGCTCAGGGCTGCAGAGGGCATGGCAGACCCGTCTCTGCTCATAGGCAACCGCATGAACAATTCTCAAGAAATGCCCTGGCAACGACGCGCTACCAACCGGGTCATGAGCTGGATCCTTACAAAACTCACCTCGAGGGATCTGCCAGACACCCAATGCGGCCTCCGACTGTTGAACCTTGAAAAAGCCATGGGGCTCGGTCTCCGTTCCTCCAGTTTTCAAATCGAATCCGAAATGCTCATAAGCTTTCTGGCCGCTGGAAACGAAGTGGCATTCGTCCCAATCCAGACACTGTACAAGTTGGGTCGCAGCAAGATTCGTCCATTTCGAGATTCGATTCTGTGGTTCAGGTGGCTCTTTAGTGCGAGGGAGCAACTGGCACACATCCGTCGGAACAAGCCACTTCAAGCTGCTTCTTCGATTGCAGGATGATCCGGGTTCCGAAGTAGAGCCAAACTTTTGCCTCGCGGATTCCGGCCTCGCGTGCCAAGGCCTTCCACTCGGGAAGGCGAAAGCCCCTTCGAACCGATGTCAAACCGTCTTGTCGCAAAGGCGCAGGAAACCGAAGCAACCACGTGCCCAGGCGGACAAGTTCGTAAAGTAGCAGGTTTCGATGGAGATCACAGAGCAACACTCCCTGTCGGGCCACACGCCATGCTTCGCGGAAATGGTGCCTAATCTCCTTCTCGGTGTTCAGATGGTGAGTCATTTGGGATGCTATCACGATATCGAAACAGGAATCTGTGAATGGCAGTTCCAAGGCAGATCCCGCTACGTTGGTCCCTTTGGGATTCAGCGCGAGCGACATGGGATTGATATCAAGGTTCGTGACTTGCCACTTCCATCCACGCCCAGAAGCCCAGCGGATCAGCCGTTTGCCCATCGCCCCATCCCCGGCTCCAACATCCAGCAGCGAAAGATGTTGGCAACGGTCTCGACCGAGCAGCCGAGGAAGAACCAGCACGAAGGGATGTGAGG
>CANLCA010000273.1 GCA_947487925.1 Verrucomicrobiales bacterium
ACGCCGGTTCACTGTATGGTTGAGGTGCTCAGTCAGCGTACCTTCTTCACCATGAGTGTCACTTAGCGAGAATTAGTGGTTCAACTGCCGTTTTTAGGAGTGCGCCCTCAGGTTGAACCCAGAATACTCTATAATCAGTGATTTTCGATGACGATCACTATGACGAGAGAATTGGAGTTTTGATTCTATCGGACATGGAACCCCCGTGATTCTGAGCTCTGATCTTCACTCCGCCTCAACGACCTTTTCGAGGTCCAGCCCGGAACGATGGGTTGGACCGGGGATTATGGCGGGCGGACTGAGAACCCCCGAGGTTGAGTCAGGGGATGAGATTCGCGGGCGGGAGTTTTCCGACGCGGGCGGATGGCAAGCGCAGATCGATCGAGTTTGGGAAGGCGGATGGCGTCTCGATGTGCCCATCCACCTTCACCACGTTGGCGGTTCGGTGGTGTCGGAAATGGGCTGTGGCCTCAATGGCGTTCACGTAATAGAATTCCTCGAGCATCGGATTTGAGGGGCTCGCGGGGGGTTGGAAAGTGTTGATCTGAGCCGCGTCAGAAAACAGAATGACCCTGCCGGGTTCATTCAGCGAGTCGATACTCAGCGAGGATTCCGACCTGACAGGCACGAGGTGCAGGTTGTAGCCATAGCCAAAGGTGGGTGTTGTCGCCTTGGGTTTGAACCGCTGCTGGAAAGTCTGAAAGGTGGGGCACAAAGCCAGTGGAGGGTTGCGAATGTACGGAAAAAGGACACCCAGTGAGGGATCGAATCGCCTGGTTCCTTCCTGTCCTGTTTGGAGCCATCCGAACCAGTAACGGATCCCGCCGTTGGTGGCGCCGAGCTGGTAGCGGAAAGTGCGCCCAAGGTTGTCCTCCCAGTAGAGTTGCGACGCGATGCCCAATTGCCGGAGTTGACTCGCGCAGCGGGTGCGCTGCGCCGAATCCCTTCCTCGGCTCAGAGCGTTGGAGGAGATCGTCGCAAGGATGGAAATGATAGCCAACGTGACCAAGAGTTCGATCATCGTGAACCCTCGCGTCGTCGTCGGCCTTTGAGCAATTGTCATGTTCGTCAGCACTCGTGGCGCTCGCTCACGCTCGTTTGAGTTTGCCTTCTGAGTCGACCTGATAGGTCACTCCCCGCCAGGTCACCTTAGATCCAGAGAATGACGCGAGCCAGATCCCCGCTCCCATAAGGTCTCTCAGGGCAACCAACCAGGCCTGGCGAATGCCATGAGGTTCTTGGGTGAGCCGTTGTTGAAGATCCATGGCGATTCCAGAGCGCACCAGAAACAGCAGCGCCGAGACGGCCGTCACCGTGGTGGATCGGGCCACGCACATCCAAAGCAGCGGCCACAGGGTCGCGTTGTTCAGGAGGCTGAAGAAATAAGGCACGGGTTGGCACACTCGGATTGTTCGGGCCCACCTGAGTTGGTGAGCCAGGACCTGACTCCACGAAGAGGGCGGTTCGAGGCACTCCACCACGACAGGAGACAGGCATACCTCAAGCCCAAGCTTGGCGACGCGGTTTCCCAGTTGATAATCATCCGCGAGGCAATCTGCCAAGACCTCGAATCCTCCGGCCTCTTTGAGAGTTTGCCGCCTGATCCCCACCGCGGCACCGAGGGCGAAATCCATGGGTTTCAGCTGATTGGACTGAAGCACCTGACTCCAAAAATCCGCGTTAACGGCTACGGCTTCCACTCGCATGGCCAAGGTGGAAGGATTTGACATTTTGTAGAAGCAGTTGACAAGACCTACGCGGGGGTTTTCTAGGCAGGAGGAGAACTCGGATAAGAAATCCGGAGGCACTTTCACGTCCGCATCGCTGAGAACGACGATATCATGCCGTGCGAGCTTGGCCATTTGGATGAGCTTGGAGACTTTCGAGTTGATCCCTTGCTTTTCGGGGCACAGGACCAGCGTGATGTCCATTCGAGGAAACGTTGCGATCAGATCCTTGACCAAGTCGCAGGCTGGGTCCGATGAGGACTCGACTCCGAAGAGGAACTGGACTGCGGAGGCTCCGTCCTGAGCAAGCCAGCTTTGCAGGCAGAGCCGTGTGAATGGATCAGTGCCTTTCAAGGGCTTGAGAACCGTGATGGAACGGCGCGTGGCAGGCTCCCCCCGATCCCGACGCTTGTGCAGTGGGAAACGGCGCGCAGCGATCCATTGCCAAAACACAATGCCCTGGCTGAGCGCGGCGAGAATCCCTAACACCCACAATGCCGTCTGCATGGGTTAGTCGTCTGCGGCGATGACGCGGAGAATCTCCTCGAGAGGCGCCTGTCCGGCCGCAACGCGGGCAAGGCCAAGCTGCCAAAGCGTTTTCATCCCTTGTTGGATGGCGACATCCTGAAGGGACCTTGAGGGCAATTTCTGAAGAATCGCATCCCGCAGCACATCGTCCACCACCATCATTTCTGTCACCGCGGTCCTTCCGCTGAAGCCCGTATGCATGCATTCGGGGCAACCGCCTCCGCGCCTGAAAGAAGCGGTCTCCCTCAGATGGACGGGCAAGAGGTTCAGAAGGCCGGGGGCGGGTTCATAAGGCTCCGAGCAGTAGGCGCAATTCTTACGGATTAACCGGAGCCCGAGCACTCCAATGACGCTGGATGCGAGGAGAAACGGTTCTATCCCCATGTTCAGCAAGCGTGCGAACACCCCGGCGGTGCTGCCGGAGTGTGTGGTGCTGATCACCAAATGCCCGGTCAGGCCGGCCTGGACTGCGATTGCGGCTGTCTCCGGGTCGCGGATCTCGCCGATCATGATGACCTCCGGGTCTTGTCGCATGAGAGATCTGAGGGCAATGGGGTAGGTGAACTCCTTGGCAGGATTGATTTGAGCTTGGCTGATCATGGGTAGGTGGAATTCAACCGGGTCTTCGACGGTGCTCAGGCTCATGGCAGTGCCGCCTTTGTTGATCAAGTGGCAGAGGGAAGCGTAAATGGCAGTCGTTTTCCCCGAGCCTGTGGGCCCGGTGAGCAGGATCAAACCATTGGGACGGGCCAGAAGCTTGAGCAGGGTATGCAGGGTCTCCTCATCAAACCCCAGGGATGCGAGGTCGAAACTGCGGTTGGCCGGATCGAAGATACGGATCACGATCTTCTCACCGCGCACCGTCGGGAATGTCGAGACACGGAGTTCTACGTTTCCAAAGTCCGGGCTTGCTGGGGCGTGCCCTTCCTGGGGCAGGTCTGTTATATAACCAATCAGGTTCGCCATCACCTTGACCCGTCCCGTGATCTTTTCTCCAAGATCGAGAGGCAGGTGTGCGAGTTCCGTCAGTACACCGCTGATCCGAATGCGCACCACGAGGCTGGTTTCCCATGGCTCTATGTGGATGTCGCTGGCATTGGCTTTGACGGCATCGATGATCAGAAAGTTGACGAGTACTGGGATCTCGATGGCCACGCCCGCGGACACGGAGTTGAGATAGGATGTTGTTTGGTACACGAGCAGCTTGGTTTGACGGAGAGATTATCGGCGTGGGTTGGCTCGGTTTCACGAGCCCGGGCACTGGGATGCGTAGAACGCGTCGACTTTCGTCGCGACTTCTTTGTAGCCGATGTCCATCTCGTAGATTTGCTTGAACTGCTCGATCGCATCTTGTGGCTTGCCCATCTTCTCGAGGACGCATCCGAGGTTGTAGACCAGCTCCTTTTTTTCGTCGTCGAACGCGGGCTTCTCCTTGATCGCGTTCTGAAGGGTTCGTGCAGCGAGATCGAACATTCCCCGCTTGCCGAAGCAAAGTGCGAGAAGGTTCATGGCCTGGATGCGTTTGTGGGGATTATTTTGGGCCTTTTGGAGCTCCTGAATCGCCTGGGTGGATTGCCCTGCCTCAAAAAGGAGCTGTCCCAACTCGAAGCGGAGCGCGAGGTCAGTCGGATATTTCTCGACCCTCCGTTTGGTTTCCTCCAGAACGAAAGTGGTTTTCTCCGCCCGCAACAACGCCAGGGCTTCAGGCTGAGGAGGGGACGACTTCTCGAGCTGCTGGATCTGATCGTCGAATTGTCTGATTCTGGTTTCGGTGATTGCCCGCTGGAACGACGGGTCCGCGGCTTCGCCCATCTCGGCCATTTCCTGGTAGGCAGCGATTGATTTCTCGAACTCCTTTTTGTCCGCGTAGAGTTCCGCGATCGATCGTCGGAGCTTCATGTTGCGGGGTTCGGAAGGGAGACGTTCAATGTATTCCGCCAACAGTCGGTCTGAAACATCCGCATCCTTGTGGTGCCGACTTTCCTGTTCGAGAACGACGGATTCGGCCTCGTTTCTGAGAATGTTTCGATAGGATCCCCCGCCTTCCGAGATCACCTCGTAGCCGCCCTCGGAGAGGGTCTTTTGAGCGCAGATATTCTTGTAGGCTTGGGCGAGTTCCTGGTTGTGCGGATCTGCTTTCACGAGTTCGACGAAAACTTGCTCGGCACGGCCGATCTGTCCGGCCTTGGCGAGGGCTTCTGCGAGTTTGCGGGCAGTGTCCGGATCCCCGGACGAATGTTTGAAGAGAATTTCCAGGGAGAGAACGGCTGTTTTAGGGTAGCCACATTGATCCGCCGCCTCGGCTAGCAGCTTGTGCGCCATCGTGTTAAGAGGATCTTCATTGAGGATTTGTTCGGCGATTTGAAGGGCCTCATGCGGGTTGTTGCGCAGGGCGATCTGGCCCTTGGCGTTGAGGGGGGACTGACTTGCCGCGCCCAACATTTTCTTAAAGAACGTCTTGCCCGCGCCGGCTTTGTGATGCTGGGCCGCTCTCAAAGCCGCCCGGCACTCATACAAGCCTGGCTCCTCTTTGAGCACGTCGAACAGGATCGCTGCGGCGTAATCAAAATTGTTTCGTTCCAGGGCTTGTTTGCCCTTTTGATATTTTTCACGGCACGCGCGCCCGACTTCGCTCATCGTCTTCTCCGGCATGCCTCCACAGTGGCCGAAGCACATTCGAAAATCCAACGCAATTCGGCTGTTCGAGAAAGCGCTTGCAGGGGGGAGGGTGGTGGTTTAAACATTTGCCCGGTTCTAGCGGATATGGTGGAATTGGCAGACACGCTACTTTGAGGTGGTAGTGCCGTAAGGCGTGCAGGTTCAAGTCCTGCTATCCGCACCACTTTTGTTGAGGAAAATGAGGGTTTTCCCAAATCAGACACAGATTTGGCACAGAATTCGGTTGAAAAAGGAACTC
>CANLCA010000274.1 GCA_947487925.1 Verrucomicrobiales bacterium
CATCCACCTTGATCACCCAAGCATCGACGCCGCCGCCGTAGTAAGCGGCGGTCTTGACTCCGCTGGGCGCGGAGGCCGACGCACCGGCCACAATGAACCCTCCGTCAACGGTCAAATCCAGAGCCCAGGCGGCGTCCTGATCGTTTCCCCCGAAGCTTTTATCCCAAAGCAAAGTTCCGTTGGGATCGAAGCGTGTCAGCCAGATGTCCATCGTGCCGTAGTTGGGTGCGGTTTTGGTCGCACTGGTTCCCGCCGTGCTATTGGCAAGAACGATGAATCCACCGTCAGGAAGTTGTCTGGTGTGGGTGCCATTCCCGCCCGGGCCTCCGATCAGCTTTCTCCACAATGCGGTGCCCGAGGCGTCCAACCTTACGACGTACACGTTCTCACCGCCCCCGGTCGGCATGCCATGCACGTCAGTGATCCAACTGTTGTTGTAACCCGTCAATATGAAACCTCCGTCGGAAGTTGAGCTGATGCCTTCAATGTTCACCGTCATTTCTCCCAGAGATTTGTCGAGCACCTTGTTTCCGCTTGCATCGACCTTGATCATCCAGTGGTCAAAAGTTCCTGGCAAAGCACTGGTGCGGTTGCCAGCCCCACTCCCGGGCTGCGAGGACGACAAACCGAACATGACTGCCCCAACGTCGCTCGTTGCCGCGAGGTATCCCTGGTTGATGTCGCCAGTCAAGAGGTCTCCCCCACTGCCCCCGAACGAGCGATCCCAAACCTTGGAAACCTGCGTCTCCAACGGAACAGTATTTGTGAAAATCGCAGTGAACGAGATGTTCGCGGCGATGGTGACTGCGCGCGGGTTGGTGGTGACGGCATCGGACCACTGGCTAAAGTTGTAATACCGCCCGGCCGTGGCGGTGAGCGTGACGGTTTCGCCAAGACTGTAGTCAAGTTTGTTCGGCGATTTTGTGACGGTGCCTGTGCCTTGAACGGTGATCTGCGGCACCAGCGACAGGCCCAGAAAAACGTAGGCCGCCCCGGATTCGCCCGCGTTGTTGTTGCTTTGATCGCCGTTGACCCCGGTGGCGTTGCTATCCTCGTAACCTGCTCCGACCACCACGGTGTCGCCCGACACCGCCACCGAGTAGCCGAAGAAGTCACCTGCTCCGGGGTTGCTGGCCTTGAGATAGTTCTGCTGGCTCCAGGTCGTCCCATTACGCATGAAGACGTAGGCCGCACCGGCAGCGTTGGCGCTGTTGTTGCTTTGGCCGCCATTGACCCCGGCGGCGTTGCTATCCTCGTAATTTGCTCCGACCACCACGGTGTCGCCCGACACCGCCACCGAGGCGCCGAAGTTGTCACTCCCTTCGGTGTTGCTGGCCTTGAGGTAGGCTTGCTGGCTCCAGCTCGTCCCATTGCGCACGAAGACGTAGGCCGCACCGGCACCGATCGCGCTGTTGTCGCTCTGGTTGCCATTGACCCCAGTGGCGTTGCTGCCCTCCGTGTAAGCTCCGACAATCGCCGTGTCGCCCGAAACCGCTACCGCCCAGCCGAACTCGTCAATCGCCCCGGTGTTGCTGGCTTTGAGATAGGCCTGCTGGCTCCAAGTTGTCCCGTTGCGTACGAAGACGTAGGCCGAGCCGGAATCAGAGGTATTGTTATTGTTGCCGTCGCCGTTGACCCCGATGGCGTTGCTGTCCTCGTGTTGTGCTCCGACTACGACCGTGTCGCCCGACACCGCCACCGAACCGCCGAAGAAGTCACCCGCTCCGGTGTTGCTAGCCTTGACATAGGCCTGCTGGCTCCAGGTCGTCCCGCTGCGCACGAAGACGTAGGCCGCGCCGGCACCACTCGCGCTGTTGTCACTTTGGTTGCCGTTGACCCCGGTGGCGTTGCTGGCCTCGCCATATGCTCCAACCACCACCGTGTCGCCCGACACCGCCACCGAGTAGCCGAACCAGTCAACCTGTTCGGTGTTGCTGGCCTTGAGATAGGCTTGCTGGCTCCAAGTCGTCCCGCTGCGCGCGAAGACATAGGCCGCGCCGGGACCGCTGGAGCTGATGTCGCTTTGGTTGCCGTTGACCCCGGTGGCGTTGCTGACCTCGTAAGGAGCTCCAACCACCACCGTGTCGTCCGATACCGCTACCGCCCAGCCGAACTTGGCAGCCCGGGCAGCCGTTTCGGTGTTGCTGGCCTTGAGATAGGCCTGCTGGATCCAAGTTGTCCCGTTGCGCACAAAGACGTAAGCCGCGCCAGCCTCGAAAGCGCTGTTATCGCTTTGGTTGCCGTTGACCCCGGTGGCGTTGCTGGCCTCGCCGTACGCTCCAACCACAACCGTGTCACCCGACACCGACACCGAGTAGCCGAAGTTGTCAAAAAATCCGGTGTTGCTCGCCTTCAAATAAGCCTGCTGGCTGAAGGTGGGGTCAATGGTGAGCGGGTAACGAGCTGCGGCGTCCACCACAGTGAGTGTCACCTGGCCATCTTCTGCCCGCATGGTGGCTAGGAATTCCGCGCCGGTGGCATCCCAGACCTTTAGCTTGGCATAAGTGAGCACCGTGTGGCCCGCCGTGTCGCGCAGGGTAAGGCTCTGGCCATCGGCATCGGCATGCGGTGTGAGGTCACCGGTGACGCCCAGGACCAGCCGCAACGGCTCAGCGTGCGGGTTGGCCGCCGGACGCTCCGGCAAAGTGAAGCCGTGCTCCAGACCGGCAGGTTCGTTCATGAACCATTCGGTCACCGCGGGTGCGGCACGAGTGATTTCCACCCTGCGTTCTTTCGTGCTCAATGTGCCTGCCGGCACAGCCACTTGTGCCGTGCCATAGCCCAGGCTCCGCAAGCGCCAGCCGACGGTGTGGGTCGTGTTTGGAGAGACATTTTTTACCACGGATGAACCCGGATAAGAAAAGAACATTCCGATTTCATCCCCGTCCGCGTTATCCGTGTTATCCGCGCTATCCGTGGTCAATTTGGTTGGGGCTCGCCGCTCTGTGTTCTTTGTGTTCTTTGCGGCTAAACCCTCCGAGGCTGTGGGGCTGCGGACGCTGAAGGTGAGCCCATCCGGGCTAAAAATGCTGTTCAACCCATGGGCCGGATTCTGAGCCCAAGCAGGAGAGTTTGAAAACTTGGTTTCGACCGGCTCGATGGCGTAGCGGGCACCAATAATAGCGGCGCTGAGGGACTCGTATCGCCCCGTGGCCTTGAGATGCGCGATGGCTTTCTCACCCGTGAGTGGTTCGGAACGTTCGGAGGCAGAAGCAAAGGACGGTTGCCGCCCGCCGGTAACGGCGGGCGGCGAGGTACCATCGGGAAGCGCCAATCCGGCATCTGATATCGAAAAGAGACACAGGGCAGGGAGGACGAGAGTCGAAGCTCGAAGTTTGAGAGGCCTGACTGGAAAGAAACGGGATGCCAAACAAACAAACCTGGCCATGACACTCCCAACACCGGCGAGGACATCAGTCCTAACTTTCGATATGATCGAGTTCATTGATTGCCGTCTCGCTGAGAAACGTCACCGGCGAAATAGTTCCATACCCGATTCCGAGCGGGATAACAATGCCGCAATTGGGTCAAGCACAGACCGAAAAACTGGGGATGGAGTTTGAGAGGGGGCGGGCGTAGTCGGTGATCAGTGATCAGTGATCAGTGGGCGCGCCCGGTCGGCCAGCAACGCTTCCAACAAACCGCTGCCGGCAAACAGGCCGCGCCCGCTCCGGATCGATTCTCTCCGTGCCGCGTGTCGCTCCCCACCGGACACGCAGGATTGCTGCAAGTCCCTTAGCACTTCGCGCTGCTCCTCCCAGCGGCAGCGCCTTGATCTCTTCCAAAATCGCTTGGGCTTTCGTGCTCATGCTCTGAGTCATACCCGTTCCGCGTGAGAACGACAAGCCACATGAAGCCCGCTGAAGGCCCTTGGGGTCCTCACTGTTGACACCGAGTAGCTCATCCATTACCCGCTTGGCTTTCGAAGGCTATTGGCGAAGCCGTCTCATGCTCCCCTCTTTTTGAACCACAGAGGCCCAGAGCGGCAAAGCCGCAACCGAATTGAACCACCGATAAGACGGATGGAACGGATAGGGATGGAACCAGACAATTCTTTTTCCTATCCGTGTCCATCCGTGAAATCCGTGGTTAAAAACTCCTCGCAAAAATGAAAGACTCTTTCTTCTAGGGGTACAGAGGCACAGAGAGGAAGGAAAATTAACCGCGGAAAGGGGACCGAAAGAAAACCGAATGATCCAGATTGGTTACCATTGGGATGTGTGCCCGCGAATCCACGCGAATCCACGCGAATGGAATGGAGTGGTGAAACTCTCCCCCTAATTCTGAGAAGGTGGTTAAGATTCGCGTCAATTCGCATTATTCGCGGGCACTCAATGGAGTTCATTTCGGTTCCCTTTCGGCCCCCTTTCAGCGGTTAAACATTTCCCACCATTAGGGATTTCGTTGCCACGCCGTCATATTTCCGGTAATTATGACGCCGTGATTGCAAACCGACCATATCCTCGTCTTCTGCAACCGCCCGGACAGAGCTTCTTTCTCTTCGGCATGCGCGGTGTCGGCAAAAGCACGTGGTCCCGGCAGGCGTTCCCGGACGCCCACCGATTCGATCTTTTGGACGAGGGATTGTTTCAAAGTTACCTGCGCGACTCGCGACTTTTCGGTCGGGAGTTGCTGCGGGTGCCTTCGGAACGCCCGGTCGTGGTGGACGAGGTTCAGCGTTTGCCAAGTCTCTTGAACGAGGTGCATCGATTTATCGAAAGCCGCGGCCTGCGGTTTGTCTTGCTGGGTTCGAGTGCCCGCAAGCTGAAGCAAGCCGGCACGAATCTGCTGGCGGGGCGCGCGCTGCGCCGCGTCATGTATCCGCTGTTGCCACGGGAACTAGGAGCGGACTTCGACCTGGCTGGAGTGCTTCGCTTCGGCAGTCTGCCCGTGATCTGGCAGTCGCCCCACAAGGCGGAGAGTCTGGAGGCTTACGTGCAGTTGTATCTGAAAGAGGAAATCCAGGCGGAGGCGCTGGTGCGGAATCTGCCGGGATTCGCGCGGTTCCTGCCCGTCGCGGCCCTGTTTCATGGGCAAGTGCTGAGCGTCGCCGGATTGGCGCGCGATGCGGGAGTGGCGCGGACCACTGTCTCCGGCTACCTGGAGATTCTGGCCGACACCTATCTGGCATGGCTCTTGCCGGCTTACGAGGGCAAGTTGCGC
>CANLCA010000275.1 GCA_947487925.1 Verrucomicrobiales bacterium
CGCTCCGATCGAACAGGCCGCCCAGGCGCTCCGTGACCGCGGCAGGATGGTGGATGTCGGGATCACAAGAATCGAGCTGCCTTGGAAGATGTTCTACGAAAAGGAGCTGGACGTCCGGTTTTCGCGTTCCTATGGCCCTGGACGGTATGATCCCGCCTACGAATGGGGCGGTCAGGATTACCCCATCGGCTATGTGCGTTGGACGGAGCAGCGGAATTTGGACGCCTGCCTCCAACTCATGCGCTCGGGTCGATTGACTCCTGGGCGGCTGACCACCCGGCTGACGCCGTTCCTCCAAGCAATCCAGGTGTACCAAGACTTGAGCGCTGAAGGGTCCATGGATGTGGGCGTCGTGCTGGATTACCAAAATTCATCGACCGTCCGTGAGACGGGCCGGACCGAGGATGGCGCCCGGCCTCAGGCTGACGCCGGGTCCGCTTCCACGGACCAACGGGTCAGGTCGCCGGTCGAGGTGCTGGATGTGATCGGCGCCGGCAACTTTGCCAGGACCATGCTGCTTCCGCATTTGAAGGGGGTTCTTCGCATGGGAACCGTGGTGAACCAAACCTCACTGAGCGCCCAGCATGTGAAATCAAAGTTCGGTTTCAGCGAGGCGTCGACCGATCATCAAGGTCTTTGGAAACAGTCGGGGAGCCGGGCTGTTCTGATCGCGACGAGGCATCATCTGCACGCGCCGCTGGTCGTCGACGCCCTCCGGTCGAACCGTCATGTTTTTGTCGAAAAACCGCTCTGCCTGAGTTTGGATGAACTCAAATCCATCGAGCAGACCCTCAGATCAAGCCAAGGAAGTGTGCAGGTGGGCTTTAATCGCCGATTCGCTCCTGCGAGCCTGCGGCTCCAGCAGCTGCTTTCTCTTGTCTCCGGGCCCAAGACGGTGGTTTATCGAGTTCAACCAGGCCTGCTCGATCCGCAGCATTGGTATTCCAATCACGCTGAAAGCGGCGGTCGCATCCTGGGAGAGGCATGTCATTTCCTAGATTTCTTCCGATTTTTGTTGAGAGCTGAACCCTTGGAGGTGATGGCGCATGCCGTGGGGCCTTTGAGCGCGAGGCTGCCATTCCCAGACAGTGTGGGGGCGCAGGTTTGGTTCGAAGACGGCTCGGTGGCCCAATTGTTGTATACGGCCGAAGGCGATCCATCGTACCCTAAAGAGAGCGTTGTGGTCTCGGGTTCAGGCGTCGTGGCCGAGATCAAGAATTTCCAGAGTCTCACCGTTCATCAAGGCGGGCGTGTGCGGACCTCCCGCCATACATCGAAAGGGCACGCCGAGCAGGTCGCCGCCTGGGTTTCTTTCTTGAAGGGTGTGGGCAGTCATCCATTGCCGTTCCAGGAGTCCAAGCGGAGCATGATCCTGACTTTCGCGGTCCTTGAAGCCCTTCAAAAAGGGAGTGTCGTGCGGATAGAACCCCCTCGCTGAAGAGCCTGCACCATGGATATTCACTCCCTTTACCAACTGTTTCTGCCCCACTTTAGGGCGAAGCGTTTCCGTCGTTTTTTTGAATTGATGACCCCGGGTTCAGAGACGGTGCTGCTGGATGTCGGCGGATATCCTTGGGTTTGGGCCGGGAGAGGTTTTCCTGGACGTGTCATCCAATCGAATCTGGCTTTTCCCGACGGCATCAGGGCCGACTTTCCTCAGGACGCCCTGGTGGTGGCGGATGGTTTGAAGCTCCCATTTGAGGATCAGTCCGTGGATATAGGGTTTTCGAACTCTGTGATCGAGCACCTTCATAGTTTTGAAAACCAGAAGTTGTTCGCCGCAGAAATTCGCCGAGTGGCGCGCAACCTTTGGATTCAGACGCCCGCCAGGTGGTTCTGGATCGAGCCTCATCTCATGACTCCTTTCATTCATTTTTTTCCGAAGGGCATGCAGCGTTGGATGCTGCGATATTTTTCGGTTTGGGGGCTGGTCAAGAAACCAAGTCCCCAGGAGGTGGAGGCGTTTTTAAGCGAGGTTCGACTCCTGACTCTGGACGACATGCAGGCGCTCTTTCCTGATTGCCAGATCCTCAGGGAACGAGTGCTGGGCCTGACAAAGTCCTTTATCGCAGTCCGGTTCGTTCCCCATCAAGGCGATGGGAAGTTGCGCTGACAACTCTATGGCCTCGCTCGAGAAGTGGCTGTGGCGATGGCATCGGGTTCAGGCTATGAACGGGCCTGAAATCTTCGGGCATCTCCGTCGTCATTGGTGGCAGATGACCGGTCGCCACACGTTCCAGACGCGGTTGGATGCCGCCTCAAAGGCGGGATGGGAGGCTTCTAGGTTGTCGATCCCTTTACCGCACCCCGCGGAAGCCCCGGAAAAGCTCAAATCGGAGATCCGGTCGGAAGCGCGACGGCTGGAGTCTGGAAAGTGGCGTGCGTTTGGACACCTCCCCATACAGGTCGATGACCCTCCGCGCTGGCAATCGGACTATTTCGTGGGCGTGGATCTTCAAACGGATAAGCCGGCCAGACGACTGAACCACCGGGCGTTGCCACAAGGCGCCGACATCAAGCTCGTCTGGGAATTGAGCCGCTGGAGCCCGTTGGTGACCTTGGCCCAAGCGGCCTTTATTAACGAGGATCTCAAGGCCGCCAGGACCTGTGTTCGATGGCTTGCGGATTGGGATCTGAGGAATCCCGCGTTTTCGGGTTGGAACTGGACCAGCGCACTCGAGGCTGGGATCCGACTCATCCAGTTTGTGGTGATCGACCAACTCCTTTCGGCGCTTTGTTGCGATGGCGACCAGGGAACCGGGGAAAAGCGGGAGCTTGCGTTGGACCTCGGGCGTCTGAGGGGCAGCCTTCTTCCCCGACATGCCTGGATGGCTTGGCGGCTCCGATCCTTTGGAACATCCGCGAACAACCACCTCCTGGGCGAGTTGGCTGGGCTGATACTGGCCGTTGTTCGCTGGCCGGTTTTGGCAGGATTTTCGGCGCCGCTCGAGCAACTGCACCGCCTCTGGGAAGTCGAAGTGCTCAGGCAGTTTGCCCCGGATGGAGGAAACCGGGAGCAGGCCTTGAACTACCAATTGTTCGCCTGGGAATTCTGCTGGCTGACCCAGCAGGCCTTGTCCCGTGCTGGGGTGGCTGTTTCCGACAGCGTGGTTCAACGCCTGCAGGGCGCCGCGGGTTTTTTTGCCGCAGTCTGGAAGCCTGGAGGTTGGGACTACGGGGACTCGGACAGCGCGTGGGTTGTGCCTTTCTGTTTACCCGGCGCCGACGCTGCGGAATCCTGGTGCCAATGGTTTCGTTGTCCGGAGGAATCCCCTGCCATCAATTATTGGTGCCATCCGGCGGTCGCCTCAACCCCGAAAGGGTTGGGCTTCGCGACGAACGCTTCGAAGCCTCTTTGCGCGGGGAGTGGGTGGCGTTTGTTTGCGGATTCTGGGATCGCATATTTGGAGACGGGCCCTTGGTTTTTGAGGTGGGACCTGAGTCCCTTGGGCTATCTGCGCACCGCTTCTCACGGTCATCTCGACGCGCTCCATCTCTCCATCTGGGTCGAAGGAAGGCCGTTGGTGATCGATCCGGGCACCGGGGCTTATTACGGCGACCCGCGACTGCGAGCCCACCTTGCATCCTGGGAGGCTCACAATGGACCTCTCCCCTTTGTCTCCCCGCCGCCGCGTCGGCTTGGACCGTTCCTCTGGGCCGATCACCACGCGGTACCCCGTCTGGTGGAGGCGACTCCGGAGCTGCTTATGGCAGAACTCCATCATCCCCAGGGCGTGGCTCGTCGCTCGGTGCGTGTCGCGGGAAACCGTGTTGAGGTCACGGATTCGTATGCCGTGAAAACCTCGGGGGAAAACTCCGACTTCCGAGTGGGTTGGCAGTTTCCACCTGGAAGCAGTCTGGAGCAAACATCCGAACGAGCATACCGTCTTCAATCAGGAGGATGTGAGTTGCTTATCGAAGCTTCCGCAGCCTGGAGCCAGAGTTCTGCCGCCAACCCCTCCCGATTATTCCCGGGACACCCTGCCGCTGGCGATCTGCGTGGGGTGTGCTCAAGCCGGTTCCGTGAGGCTCGCTTCGGACCCACTCTGGAGCTGTTTGGCGAGGGTGAGAAGCCTTGCGTTTTTGAAACGTCATTCCTAGTGTCACCGGCTTTGCTGGCTTGAGCCGGTTGATTGACCTTTTCCTTCGCGCACGTGAAAAAGCCCTGCGTCCTCATCATCGTAGAGAATCTGCCTGTTCCTTTGGATCGCAGGGTCTGGCAGGAGAGCCTGGCTTTGCGTGACGCGGGGTACGAAGTGGTGGTGGTCTGTCCGAAGATGCGAGGCTACGCAGACGAAGAAGAAGTCTTGGAAGGTATCCACATCTACCGGCATTGGATCAGCGACGAGGCACGCGGGCTTTTCGGCTTTCTAGCTGAGTACGCCTCGGCCTTGTTCGGGGAGTGGCGGCTTGCGTGGAGGGTCTGGTTTCGCCATCGCTTCAAGGTGCTGCATCTCTGCAATCCTCCAGACATCCTCTTCCTGGTCGCTTGGCCCTTCAAAGCGATCGGCGTCAAAGTCGTCTATGACGTGCACGATCTCTGGCCTGAGATGTTCGAAGCGAAATTCGGCAAACGCGGGCTTCTGTATTGGGCTGTCCGACTTGCCGAGCGTCTCACGTATGCTTGCGCTGATGTTGTTTTGGCCACCAACAAGTCCGTCCGTGAAGTGGCCCTTACGCGAGGTTCGGTCGCGGAGGAGAATGTCTTCGAAGTTCGGACAGCCCCCAAGGTGGCTCCCGCCAAGTTTTTTCAGGACCCGACGCTCCGTCGTGGGAGGCGTTTTCTTGTAGGGTATGTCGGTGTGATGGGGAATGCGGACGGCGTCGATCTCTTGTTGGAAGCCATCCACCACATCGTGACGGTGCGCGGTCGACTCGATATCCAGTTTTTGCTGATGGGAACCGGGCCTGAGCACGAAAAGTTGCTCGCGTTACGCAGGGAGTTAAATTTGGAAGATATCGTGGAGATGCCTGGGAGGGTTTCCAACGAGTTTTTGTTCAACGCCCTCAAAACCATGGATCTCGGGGTGTCCTGTGATCCCATCAACCCCTACAATCATCATTGCACCATGAACAAGGTCTTGGAGTACATGGCATTTGGGAAAGCCCAGGTTTTGTATGCTTTGAAGGAAGGTCGGGCTTCCGCGGGAGACGC
>CANLCA010000276.1 GCA_947487925.1 Verrucomicrobiales bacterium
AGAGGCAGCTTCGTAATGCCGATCTGTTCCTTCGTGATGCTGTAAACGATCCACATGTTCTCGCCGATGATGCGAGTTACGAAGTACTGAGGCCCGCCAAACTTGTAAATGCCACCATCGGATTTCCGATCGGAGTGGAACACCAGCCATGTCTTGTCGAACGTAATGCCGTCGCGAGAAACCGTGATAAACATGTCCTTGCGGCTGTTCTCGTGTGCCACCAGATAGTTGCTCGGGCTGTTGCACAAAAGCCATACGCGTCCGTCGGGCAGTCTTCCGGAAACAGGGGCGGCACCGCCGACAAGGTCTGTCTCTATCGCCGGCGGATAATAATCTTCCCGGCTGTTCCGAACGGCGGCGTAGTAGTGTCCCGGATTCTGGAGATTGTCCCGCACGGAAACGAGTTTTCCGTCCGGGCGCTCAAATTCTGTGCTGTGGGCCAGTCCGTGTTTCCCGTCCGCAGCGTGCGAACTAGTGCCGGGTGCGTGGGTAGGCCGCGGGGCGGGCGGCGGTGTTCCGGCTGGCTTCGGAGCACCGAGAATGTCCAACCGGATGTCCTCCGGCGCGTTCTCAATCGGGATCATGTTCACATACGGCGGAATCAGCGGCGCCACGGGCTTCCATCGTCCGGGCGTGACCTCGATTCGGGAAACGTCGGGCGTCATCCGATACATGGGTGAATCCGGCACGAGCTGGCCATCGCGGAATGTCCATCGCTGGGCGAATTGCGGGCCAACATCGTACCACAGGTCGTACCGGAAACCGCGACTGAGGTCGAGCCGGTCATTCCACTTCTCGGGCGGAAGCGGGCCGGTCGGGCGGCGAAGGAGTTCTTCCGTGGTCCACCCTCCGATGCAGGTGACCTGCCCGATCGAATAGAGCTTCCCGTTTCTCACGCTCAACGAACCATCGATGTAGGGCTGAATGACGTACGGATCAACGTGCCACCACCGCCGGCGGACCGGAACCGGTGGCGGCATGAATTCGACGAAGGACGGAACATACCCCCAATTGATTCGCGCATCTGCGCTGGCGCTATCGCCAACCCAGGTGCCCCATCGGCCGATGACGCGCTGACCGGGGCCGTTTTCATCCCTTGCGTGGTTCGACCACCAGGCGATGATCTTGTCCTGATAGAGGACGAAACCCTGGTGATGATTAAACGTTCCGTGAAGGACACTTTCGTAGCGGCCGTCACCGCCTTCATCCACGGCGCTGCGGCACATGAGAGGGTCGTAGATGACCTGGCTCTTGCATCCCGGCAGTTGGGGCAACCCCATTCCCGGCAGATCAGGATCGAACGATGACGGAGCGACCCATTTGATCGGCGCCTCCGTCAGTTTCGCGCCCGCTTCCGGTCCCTTGTCGGCCCTGCTGGCGGACTGCCCATACGCCAAACCATGTAAAAGGGCCAACAACACCCCTAAACTGATAACAGAAAATTGCTGTCTCGCGACCGCGCGATTCAGGGAGAATTGCTTTTTTATTGGATTCATTTTATGAGGAGATTCCCTTTTCTGGACCATTGATTTGTTATTCTAAGCGCTGGTTTGGATTTTCGCTTTGTTGGGGCATTTGCCTGCGACCACTTGGGAATGCAAATCAGCCAATCAAAGTTAGTAGCGCAAGTTTAGTGGCTCGATACTCTGAGCTTCGCAGAAATCGAGGTATCGTTTCATTTTGGTGAAGACATCATCTTGGTAAATAATGTTATTATGATCGTCGAGATACTGGATCACCCCTTCCAGAATGAAAAGGGTGATCATATCTTCGCGTCCATCCACCACTAAGGTGTGGATATCTCCGGGGGGTTCGTAGATAAAGGTGCCGGGCCTGGCTACCCAGTCCCGTTCCAGGTAATTCCAAGAGCCTTGAATCACATAGCCTATTACCTGCCCGCCGGCGTGGCGATGCCGATTGACTCGCCCGCCTCCTGTCACTTTGAGCAGATTGATCCAGCGACCATTGACCAAATCAAAGCGGAGTGGCTTAAACCAGACTCGTTCAGCCTGCGGCACCCAGGGGATTTCACCGCTGTTAATTGCCTGATCCGGCAGGGCCATTTCCAAAACTGATTGTAACGCGGGGACTTTGTTGATCATGGTAGATTCCTGATTCCAAGAGTCGGGTGACGTCGAAGCACCCGAAACGGGATCAACGCTGTTTTGGCCAGAGCTTTGAACAGCCTCGTATGGCTCTCTTCGCGTAAGGATGCGGAAAAGCAGAGCAACCCGTACTGGTTCATTTCTTTCCCCCCACGCGTGGCCGAAGCTCGTCGTTCAGTTTGTGGACCTTCGCAATAATTTGTTCCTCCAGACTCGGCGACCAGGGGCCGGGGTGAATTTCGCTGAAGAGCATTGATGTACACGGTTCATAACCGCCTTCACGCAAAAGGCGCGCGCTGGGGATATAACCCATGACATCATTGCAATAACCGGCCACCCAGACCGCCGGGCCTGCGAGTTCCTTCTTTAGTCGAAGTGAGTAGTCCACGACTGTTTCGCCGCCCAGTCCCACGAGGGTCAAGTCGTCGCCGAATTGAACCACTTGAGCCGGGAAAGGATATTTCTCGGGCAACTTTCCGTCCCTGCTCAGTTGGTCAAGAAAGCGGCGGGCGTGCCGGGCTTCGTATTTGTCAGACGATTTGAGTTTCGCTTCGTACTCGGCCCGGATTGGGGGTCCGGCGTAGTTGATATCCACCTCCCCGTAGGCCAGTCGCAGCGGACCGGGCAGCGGCCGTGCGCGCGTCTCGAGTGCCGCCTCGACCGCCGTGGCGAGCGTGCGGCCATGGAGTTGCGCCAGTTCAGAAGTGTTGCGTGGATACGGATTCTGGTCGCCGCCGCAACCCAGCATGAAAAGCGCGGTCACGCCCGGATGAGCCGCTTCAAAATCCTGCTGAGCGTACCCGGCGTAGTCACCACAAATCTGGTAAAATCCTACTGTTGTGTTGTGGCAGGCATAACCAAAAATCACTGCCTGGAGCTTGCCGTCCTGACCATCCACACGCAGCACCGGGACTTCCTGATCCACCGGGCCGTCTGGATTGGGAAAGTTATTGTAGCTTCCACCAACCGGGGTCCGTCGGTTCATGGCGAATCCGGAGCGGGCATGTTGATAACTCAGTTTCGCCGGAGCCCTGCTGGCGAGAGCGCGGCGCACCAGAGCAATCAATTTCTCCTGAAGTTCCCGGCCATAATCTTCAGCGGACTTCGCTCCGGCGCGGGGTGGGTTGCCAAACATCGGCCACGGCAATGGGCCGGTTCCGATTGTAAATTCCGGGCCGCTGTGAGTATGGGAGCAGTTCATCAACAGCCCCTCGCGCGCCAGGTTATGCTCCTTCAGCACAGCGGCCTCGAGGCCGTTTCGTAGAGCACGCGGCACACTGATGAGGTCGAGGGTCACGATCACCAAGCGCGTGCCACCCGAGTCTTCGAGCGCCAGGGCCTTGCCGTAAAGTTCGGTGGCTTTGCCTTGGGAGATATTTGTCCGCGCCGCAAAACCGGCCATCCACATGGGTTGTTCGGGGGTGAGAATTACCGTGGCGACCCCAGCTTTCCACGCGGGTGCGTTGGTCGCCGCGCCAAGTGAGACGGCCACTAGCAACGTTATGAACCCAACCATCATGCAGTTTGTTTTCATCAGAGTTGAATGTGAATGTCAGGGAGTCCAAAACATTTCAGCCTTGCTTGTGCTTTTCAATCTTGAAAAGCAACTGTTTCCACGACTTCGGGGGCAACCGTTTTCCCACTGCCGAGGCGAAGCCGAAGTTATGGTGTTTCCATATCTCGTCCATCCGTGGCTCCGGCTCCACCACTAACAGAAACACCCAAACATCAGCGAGGTTTGGGTGTTTGGAAACAGACGGTGCGTCGCCCTTACCGGATCAATTGATAGATTCGGCTTGACGAACCGATCGGTTCGGTGACCTGGTAAACAGCACCACCATTGCCGAACACCGGCGCGGGACTATTGGTCTCCCAAGTCGCGGCGCTCACGCTGGCTTTGGAGCGCAGCGTGTATCCTGCGGGCGTTGCTGGCCAGGTCATGACCGCGTTGCCGCCCGATTTGGCAATGGACAGATTCGGGGGTGTGGTGGCCACATCATTGAACACCCGCAATCCGACGACTGCCTTGGAAGTGTTGGGACTACTAAGGCTCTTCCAGACCACTGCGATCAGGTTGTCACGCCAGACAATTTTCGGCTCGACGTTTTCCTTTACCGTATTGAAGGGAGTTTCCCGCTCGCTGACATAGAACAGCGGGCCCATCGAATTGCCCTTGGGATCAAACATTTTCCCGACGATCAAGCGGTTGTTATTGCCGGTCAGTGAGGAGGTGATCACGTCGTCGAAAACGACCACGACCCGCCCATCCGCGTGAATGGCTGCATCAGGAAACTTGGCCGAATTTGTTTCGCCGGTTTCCGACACCGGGCGATGATAACGGATTGTGCCATCAGAGTTATACACCGTGATGTAGGCCGGCCCGGACACTCCTTCCTGGTCGCCAATGCATACATTCACGTAAGCGTCCACGCCGTTGCCGTGGAAGCCCACGGAATCACCACGACCGCCATTGCCGCCGGTCGGGTTGTTCGGCCCAGTGCCAAGATATTCCCCCACAGCATCGGACTGATTGATGTCGTCGCTCAACGGGTTCCCGCTGTTGTCAAACAGACGGATGGTGCCCGAGGTCCGCCCAGAACCGTCGTGCCGTGGACGGTAAGAGAAACGAATCGCAAAACCATTCCTCGTGACGCCGACCATGAAGCCGACCATCTCCGTGCGATCCAGCGTCGAGCTCACCAAGGAGTAATCCTTCACCACCGCGCCAGTGGGTCCGAGCACTCGGTAAACCGCGTGCCGGTTGGGGGCCGCGGCGCCGAATCGATTAACGAAATCCTGGTCCTGCCGCGACTCCATTACGATTACGATGTTTCCGTTGGCGAGATATTCCATGCCCTGCGGCGTCACCTGGCCAGCCGGCTGCGCTTGGTCGTCGTCAGTTCCCGTAAGAATGCCGCTCCCCGGTGTCCCGTTGTTGTTCAATAACTGCACCGCCGGAAAGCCACTGCCCGAGGAAGTCGGAGTAAGCAACGGGTTGTTGGCGTCCTGATTGATGGCCAGGAAGGCCGG
>CANLCA010000277.1 GCA_947487925.1 Verrucomicrobiales bacterium
CCGTGGAGGGTTATAGTAGGCAGTCCCAAGCTGTCGGAATGAATAAAAAACAACCGAAGCTCCCCCAAAACCGCAGAAAAGGCGGAGAAGGTCAGGGATGCTGAAAAAACTTAACACACCAGAGAATTGTCCAAAGGCAATCAGAAAGCATAAGCTGACGGCCGTCTTCCAATGCCAATGCGCCGTGATATCCCTCGCATGTTCGGCTGGGACGTTGAAATCAAAACGCAGCTGGAAGGCGAGCCAATCGCTGAATATCAGCACCCCAGCGTAAGTCGCTGCTAACACTGCGGTTTTCGCCCACGACGAACGATGGTAGAATTTCAGTTTCACTCGACCGAGTGGTTGTATCAGACCGGACTCCAAGAGAAAAGAGATTCAGGTGGGAATAACGTACCTGATCGATGTTGGCAGACGATTGGTGGGCATGAGTCTGAAAGGGTGGCGAACGACTTCAGCGCTGCCATCTCCGAGCTTGTGCCGTGGCGAATTCCTGAGCAGCGAGACAGAATACCGTTTGAGCTTGGTCAGTGCCAGTCGGAGATCTCGATTCCTGGGAGAAGGAATAGAAGACGACGGATAGCCCCTATCTTCGCGTGCGCCAAGAAGATAAGCGTGAAGCGGAAGCCTCATGTCCGTGCCTCCCGAGCATTAGCTGAGCGAAGTTGTGGTGCTGTCCTAGAGATACTTTTTAATGCGTGCGGAATTCCTCATCGTGTTCCGTCGAGCTGCAAGCTTGAGCTGGAGCGATGACCGGGGTAGTCTGCTGCTCATGGAACTAGATCATGGCTCCCGCCGTTACTTCAACCTTGCCTTGGTGGGGTTTATGGGCGTGGGCAAGTCCTCAGTGGCCCGTTTGATTGGTTCACAGTTGCATTTTCCAGTGGTGGATACGGATGACCTGATAGAGCAGCGCGCTGGGGGCATGAAGATAAATGAACTGTTCGCGCGATATGGTGAAACGGGGTTCAGGGCGCGCGAACGGGATGTGGTGGAATCTCTGCACGAGTTAAGGAGGACGGTGATTTCGACTGGCGGGGGCCTTGTGACGGATCCGGAAAACCTCGCCAGCTTGAAGCGACATTCCTTGGTGGTCTGTCTCTGGGCCAGCCCCGACGTGATTTGGGAGCGGGTGAGGCACCAGTCAAACAGGCCGTTGCTGCAGACGAAGGATCCTCGGGAACGGATCCGCGAACTCGTGATTCAGCGTGAACCCTTCTACCGTGAGGCCGACGTGATGGTCAACAGCGAGCACCGTCATCTCCATGAAGTGGCGTCCAATGTCCTCCATCAAGCGCGCCTGGCCTGTGGCGGAGAGTTTCCCTCCTGCTGATGAAGCTTTTGGGCACGGGGGCATTCAGGCGGTTTTCTGATAACGGACCAAACTCGCGCTTGCTCTGCAGGGGATGATCCATTACGACATCTGGCTCGTGTCTTTATGATACATTACCACCAATTACTCCGGTTGGTTTTGGAGCAGGGGAAATATAAGCCGGACAGGACCGGCACCGGGACGCATTCTGTTTTTGGTGCCCAAGCTCGATTCTCTTTGCGGGAGACATTCCCACTTCTGACCACAAAAAGAGTGCATTTGAAGTCGGTCATTTATGAATTGCTGTGGTTTTTGCGGGGGGAAACGAATGTTCGGTACCTGAACGAGAACGGTGTCACGATCTGGGACGAGTGGGCTGACGCGGAAGGCAATCTCGGACGTGTCTATGGCGCACAATGGCGAGACTGGAAGACCGCTGAATCAAGGTCGGTGGACCAGATCGGCCGGGTCATAGACCAGATCCGGAAGAACCCTGATAGCAGAAGGTTGATTGTGAGCGCGTGGAACGTGGGGGAGATCGATCAGATGAAACTGCCTCCCTGCCACGTATTATTCCAATTCTTTGTACTCGATGGAGAGCTCAGCTGCCAACTTTATCAGCGGAGCGCAGATTTGTTCTTGGGTGTGCCATTCAACATCGCCTCCTACTCCCTTCTGACGATGATGGTGGCGCAAGTATGCGGGCTCAAGCCCGGGGAGTTCATCCACACTTTCGGGGATCTTCATCTTTATTCGAACCACGTGGAACAGGCTAGGCTACAATTGTCCCGAGCCCCGCGTTCTCTTCCGGTAATGACCCTGAATCCGAGCGTGAGAGAGCTTGATGCATTTTGCTACGACGACTTCTCGCTGTCCGGTTACGACCCTCACCCTGGGATCAAGGCGCCTATTGCTGTTTGAATAAGTTTGCATGAGCGGTTTTTCACAATCAAAAGCCAGTTGTTTTTGAAACATTTCAACGCCATTGCCGCGATGTCGGAGGATCGGGTCATCGGAAACGGCGTCTCGATCCCGTGGCATTTACCTGACGACTTCCGCTGGTTCAGGGAGAAGACCACGGGCCACGTTTTGGTGATGGGGCGCAAAACTTTCGAATCCATCGGCCGCCCATTGCCGAGACGCAAGACGATCGTGCTGAGTCGGTCGGGTTTTTCTCACCCAGATGTGGAAGTGAGATCGAGCCTGGAGGATATTCGTCCGGAGGATGAGCCCGGAACCGTGTTCATTTGTGGCGGCGGCGAGATTTACCGCCAGGCCTTGCCGCGATGTTCCGATCTGTATCTGACACGCGTGCGGCGTCGTGTGAGCGGGGATGTCTTTTTCCCCAGGTTCGAGGACGAGTTCGAATGTGTCGAAACCCTTGCGAGCACGGTTGACTTCGAGATTCTGCACTATCGAAACCGTCGTTTGAAGGGCTGAGCTCGCCATCGATACTGAACCGGCATGTCACAAATGCTTAAATCCTCGGGCGCCATGGGCGTGGCAACCATGCTCAGCCGGATACTCGGGATGTTCCGGGTGATCGTGTATGCGCGATTCATGGGGGATGGTCCGATTGCCGGCGCTTTCACCGTGGCGTTCATGATCCCGAATCTGTTTCGTCGGCTGCTCGGTGAAGGCGCATTGACTGCCGCCTTCATCCCTTTGTTCAAGGACAAGGAGCGCAACGCTGGCGAAGCCGAGATGTGGAGAGCCGCCAACGCCGTCATATGTGGGTTGATAGTGGCCACGGTGATCCTCTCGATCCTTGCGGTCTGCGGGATCGGTATAGCTCTGGCGATGGTGCCTTTTGGTTGGAAGATGCACCTGACGCTCAAACTCTTGCAGGTGATGTTTCCCTATGTGGTGCTGGTTTGCCTAGCCGCGGTCTTGATGGCGATGCTCAACGCGCGAGGGCATTTTTTCATACCCGCGATGGGTGCGACTCTGCTGAACGTGGTGATGATCATGAGCGTCTTGTTCTGGGCGCCGAGATTTGGTGACACCCTGAGAACTCAGATTTTCGCGCTGGCATTTGGGGTTTTGATCGCGGGGGTCGCTCAGGCCACGTTCCAGATTCCGACGCTGCGGCAGGAGGGATTCCGGTTCGAATGGGTCGCCCCTTGGGGAAACCCGACCGTGCGTGAAGTGCTGAAGAAAATGGCGCCGGGAACGCTGGGGGTTGCGGCCTTTCAGATCAACGTATTGGTGACGCAGGGAGTTGCACTTCAGATCAACGACACCATCAATGCCTCATTTGACTACGCGGTGCGTCTGATGGAGTTGCCCCAAGGGGTGTTTGGCATCTCGCTCGCAACCTATTTGCTTCCAACTTTGTCCGGGCTGGCCGCCGGGAACAATTACAAGGAGTTTTGCCAAGTCTACAAGCAAGGGTTTGGGTATCTGCTGTTCGTGAATCTGCTGGCGTCCATCCTCCTCGTCGTGCTGTCCGAGCCTATCGTGCGATTGCTTTTTGAGCGTGGCGCTTTTGATTCCTCGGCGACAGGACGCGCGTCCGTCGCTCTCGCGTGCCTGGCCCCTGGCCTAGCGGCTTTTTCCGCCGTGAACATCAGCGCCCGGGCGTTCTACGCCCTCGGCGACACCACGATTCCGATGAAAATCAGCATGGTTTGTTTCGCTCTGAATCTGGTGCTTGCTTTATCGTTGGTGGGACGATTCAAGCAGGCCGGTCTGGGAGTGGCGAATACGGTGAGCGCTTTCGCCAACATCGCGTTGCTGTTGTATGCCCTGCGTCGCAAGTTGAGGGGCTTGCAGTTGGAGGATTTGATACCCTCAGCCGTGGCCATGGCTGGGGCTTCGGTTGTTGCCGGTTGGATCGCCTGGGCATCCCTCAAGATGTGGGAGGCCCGGATCGGTCATTTGACTTTTCTCGAGAGACTGGGCGAGGTGTTCGTTCCCGTCTTGCTCGCCTCTGCGGCCTACATCGGAATCGCTCGATGGCAAAAGATCCAGGCGGCTGAGGATGTGTGGGAGTTGGTCCTGCAGAAGTTGCGAAAAAGGTCTCCGAAGGATGACAACAAGCCGAATTGAGTCGCCGAATATTTGATCGCAGGCCGACGGTCGGACTCATTTCGTCAATACACCGAGTCCAATCAGGGTGTCGGCTAAACTCGGGTGTTGGCTTCTTCAAAAGTCACTTCGCGCAGAGTGGTTCCATCCACGTTAAGTTGTTTGTCCTCGATAAAGGTCAGAGAAATTATTCGACCGTCATAAAAGACTCGCATTTATTTCGAGGGCAATTAGGGATACTGCACCTGCAGTTTGAGGATGCAGGTTTGCGTTCTCATGGCGAGAAATGAGGCCCATTTGTTTAAAAAAGAAGACCTAGTTTATGGCTGATGGCAAAAAGCACGTTTACGACGAGAGCAAGATCAAGACCCTGTCCTCTCTGGAACATATCAGGCTGCGGACGGGGATGTATATCGGCCGGATTGGGGATGGCACGCACTATGATGACGGATGCTACGTTCTTCTGAAGGAGATCGTCGATAACGCCATTGACGAGTTTATCATGGGGCACGGCCGGGAAGTTCGGATCAAGCTTGAGCACGGGTCGGTGTCAGTCCGTGACTATGGCCGTGGAATTCCTCTAGGCAAGGTTGTCGAGTGCGTGTCCCAGATCAACACAGGGGCGAAGTACAACGACGACGTTTTCCAGTTCAGCGTAGGTTTGAACGGAGTGGGAACCAAGGCTGTCAACGCGCTGTCCAAGGTGTTTCATGTGCGGAGCTTTCGGGACGGTGAATTCAAGGAGGCCAACTTCAAACAGGGCCGATTGACTGGTGAGAAGGCAGGCGCG
>CANLCA010000278.1 GCA_947487925.1 Verrucomicrobiales bacterium
ACCGAGTCAAGGAACAGGCTGTGGGTCTGAATCGAGTCGGCAGTTCCGCCGACAAGGCCAAGCTCGACGAGTATCTCAACAGCGTGCGCGAAGTGGAGAAGCGGGACGAGAGCATGCGGGCCGCCCGTAGCAAGGCGGACGAGGCAGCCAAGGAACGAGGTCCCTCGGTGTTCACCAGGATGAAACGACCCGATAATGGGCTCCCTGAGGACATTCGCGACCACATGCGGCTGATGTGCGACATCATCGCGCTGGGCTTTCAGACCGACAAAACCCGGATCGCGACGTTGCTCCTTTGCCGAGATATCTCAGGTCTCACCTATCCATTCCTCGACGTCCGGTATGCCCATCATCCGGCATCTCACGATGACTTGTCCGACGCCTATGAACGCATCTCGAGATATTATTGCGGCCAACTCGCCTATCTCGCTGGCCGCCTCGAGTCGATGAAGGAGGGAGAAGGCACGGTCCTGGACAACTCCTGCCTGATGTTTACATCCAGCATGTGGTCCGGGAGCAAGCACGACTCCTCCAAAGTTCCACTCCTTACTGTCGGCGGCTTGGGTGGGACACTTGAAACCGGTCGTATTCTTGATTACATGGGCAAAGGAGACGACAACCGCAAGCTCTGCAGTTTGTATCTATCGATCATGGATCGTATGGGAGTGAAGCTCGACCGCTTCGGGGACGCCGACACACGACTCATGGGCGTGTGAGAAGGACGTTTTCGTAGGAGGGCCTGTTCGCGGGTTCATGGGCGGATTGAAACCCTGTCGGGTCTGGGCATGGACTAAAGGTAAGGGGGGCTTCGTGGAACCAAGCTTTCACATCCAGGCCGTTGCGATCTTCACCTTGTTCAACTACCGTTTTGAGGGTTCGGAGAGAATCGGATAGGGGCCGGTGAAAAGCCTTTTTGAAAACAACTTGCCGACGCTTCGATGGACTCCCACAATGGAAGAGGTTTAGCGAGAGTGCGCCCGTAGCTCAGCTGGATAGAGCACCTGCCTTCTAAGCAGGTGGTCGCGCGTTCGAATCGCGCCGGGCGCACCATTTTTCCATGTCGACAGCCAAACCACCAAGGCACACCACGAATGCTCACGCTCGAAAGCCTCTCATCGCTTCTGGAACAACATCCAGAGCCTTCACGCGCCACCGTTGCGCCGTTCTCGCTCGCCGGGCGCCACTTCCAGTTTGGCGAAGTGAAAGCCGTCATGGGAGTGATCAATTTCTCCCAGGATTCCTGGTATCGCGAAAGTGTTTGTCTCTCCCTGGATACGGCCCTCAGGCGGGCCAGGGTTTTGACCGCACAGGGAGCAGATCTCATCGACGTGGGCGCGGAATCGACACTGGCCCATGCGGCCCGTGTGGACGAGTGTTCGCAATCGACAAAGATCGTTCCGTTTGTCAGAGAGCTTCGTTCTGAGGGGATCTTGGTATCGGTGGAAACCTATGACAGCCAGGTTGCAAGAAGGGCTCTGGAAGCGGGCGCTGCCGTGATCAACTTGACTGGGAACGCCGCGAGTGAGGAGATCTACAGTGCGGCAGCTTCCCATGATGCGGGGGTCATCATCTGTTATGTGCAAGGACCGCATGTGCGTGAAGTGGGGGAGTTCGACATGGCTGCCGATCCTATCGAGGCCGCCAACACCTACTTCGCGCGCGAGATCGAAAAGGCCAACGCTGCGGGATTGAGCCGGATCTTCATTGACCCAGGCCTGGGGTTTTACTATCGGAATCTTGGGGACAGCACGGTCCGGATTCGGCATCAAATGAACATCTTTTTGAATTCCTTTCGATTGCGCCTCCTGGGCTACCCGATTTGTCATGCCTTGCCACACGCATTCGAGCATTTCGGGGAAGAAGTGCGTGCGGCGGAAGGGTTTTTTGCCGTGTTGGCGGCCCTGGGGAAGACCGATTTGTTCCGAACGCATGAAGTGGCTCAGGTGAGGGCCGTGCTGGACACTCTCGGGGTTTATCGATAACCAGAATGCTTCACCCCCATGAATCGGAGTTGAGGCAGATCGGTCTTCCGGACGCCTCAAGTTTGACTTGCCTTTGTCACGCAGTCATATTCAACCGATGAAAGATGACATCTCCCGCTTGCTTGAAGAGTGGGATTACAAACCGGGCCAGGTGGTGGCCAGAAGATTGATCGCGTCCAATGGCCGCGAAATCATCCAGTTGCGTATCGATCTCGGGGTGCTGCAGATGTACACCCAGGGCCGTCCCGATGGAAAAAGACCCTTTGGGAAGGAATGCCTTTTGGAGCATTACAAAGACGGTCTCGAACGGTTTAAAAAGGAACATGACGGGGACGACGCGGATTTTACGTTGCCTTCGGAGGATTGCATGAAATTGCATCAGGAGGCCCTACAGTACCATCATCGATACATTTGTCTGCTTCAGTTGGATGATTTCGACGGCGTGCTTCGGGACACTCAAAGAAATCGGGAAGCGTTCGATTTTGTCGAGGAATACGCCGAGAACGACGATCTCGCTTGGTCGCTTCAGCAGTTCCGACCACAGCTCCTGATGATGGAGACCCGGGCCACGGCTAGTCATCTTCTTAAGGACGAGAGTTTCGATGCCGCCATCAACGCGATCGAGGTTGGGATCCACGAAATTCGTCAGTTTTTCAGCGAGCGATCCCGGGCTGATTTGATTGAATTCAGTGGAGAAATTCAATCGTTGGAATCCTGGCTTGAGGAGGTTCGTGAGAAAAAACCAATCACCGAGCGGGAGCAATTGGAGCGTGATCTCGCAGAAGCCGTCCGAATTGAAGACTACGAAAAGGCCGCGAAAGTTCGCGACGCCCTTAAAAACCTGTCTTCCACCTGATTCTCACCGCAACCCACCCACTCGATCACTTTCCAATGCTTATCACCGAAAGACTGACTCAGGAAATCAAAGCCGCGATGCTTGCCAAGAATGCGGATCGGCTCAGCACACTTCGGCTGCTGAAGTCCGCGATTGGTTACGCTCAAATCGAACTTAAGAACGAAAGTCTCACCGAGGCGGAGGCGATTCCGTTGGTTCAAAAGGAGATCAAGAAGCGTCGTGACTCCGCGGAACAGTTCGAGAGAGGAGGGCGCCCTGAACTCGCCGCTAAGGAAAAGGCGGAGTGCCTCGTGCTGGAGGAGTTCCTGCCTGCGCCATTGGCCGAGCAGGATCTGGTTGCACTGGTTCAGCAGACCATCACTGAATTGGGCGCCACTTCGAAAAAGGAAATGGGGGCTGTCATCAAGGCGGTCCAAACAAAGGCTGCGGGACGCGCTGATGGCAAGTCCATCAGCACGGCGGTCGCAAAGTGGTTGTCTTGATGACTGCCCTGCCGCAATCTCACGGCGGGTTGCAGTGGGATCCTTGGCGCGACATCAGAGCGTGAACACACTCGAGTAACAGGGGCAACGCTCGAGGTTCCAAGTCGAGCCGTGGCTCGGATGTCAGAGGTGTCTGATGCGGCTCTTGTAATGGTCGAGCAACCGATGATTGTGGTCGTCACCGTCGCTGTTGCTGCTGATGAATATTTCCGGGGTCACTCCTCGTTTCATGGACTCCTCAATGCCCTGCACGAGCAGGGCGTTGACGATGAACGCCCCGGTAACAGTCGAGGTCGGCCCGATCAAGCCCGGCAATCCCTCCATTTGGATACAGGCATCCCCCATGACGCCGCAATTGTCGATGGCTAGATCCGCGGCTTCGGCGAGCCGTTTCCCGGACGAATGCCGCGAAGGCCATGCATTGGCGTGTTCGAAATTTGTGAGCGCCACCACTCGAAGGCCGCGTCTGCGGCCTTCGATGGCCATCTCGATTGGAACGGCGTTGCGGCCGGAGTTGGAGGCGATGATCAAGAGATCCCCTTTCTCCACGGGATAGAGGTCGAGCAACGTGGATGCGTAGCCCTCGCGCCGTTCGACGTAGGTGGCTTCGATGGCTCTTTCGTGGAGCATCAAGGGGGTGTCAAGAATCGGAACCGCGCGGGCGAGTCCCCCAGCACGATAAAAAACTTCCTCGGCCAGCATGTGGGAATGCCCGGTGCCAAAGGCGTAAATCCAGTGGCCGGAGGCAAGCGACTCTCCGACCCAAGTGGCCGAGAGTTGCAGGGCCTCATGCTGGGTTGTAAACACCTCATCAAGTTGCTGCCGGACCTTCTCGTAATATGTTTCAAGAGAATTCATAAAACCCAAGCGAAGTCACACCGGAAACTCAAGTCGTCCTCTTCCGAGACAGGTGGTCGTCGTAACTTTCGCGCAAAGTGCGCACGATCTCGGGAGTCACCACAACCCCGGCACCGACCATCGCCATGAGGGCGGCCCCCAGGATCGGCTGTAATGCCGGGTCTAACACCTTAACAGGCAGTTTCTCGGCGAGCCCGTTGACCAGGGCTTCTCGTACGAGGCGGTTTTTTGTCATCACTCCGCCGTGCAAAAAGAGTGGCACTGGGTCTGCATTCAGCCCCAACAGGCCTGCCCCAGCGAGTGTCTGGCGGGCCAACTCCTCGCCGCCCCTCCGGCATACCTCGTTGAACCCTGGATCCTCATCCTTCAAGACGGAGGCCAGATGTTCAGAAAGAGCCGCTAGTTTGTCTTTAGAGAATTTTGGGGTGTAGATCCGGGGCACAATTTCACCCAGCTCTTTCACGTCAAACCACCGGCAAATTTCACCGATCAGCCCCGTCTGAGGTCCTCGCCCGTCCACCGCCGCGATCGCGGCCCGGATGCTTTGCACCGCAATCCAATAGGCGCCTCCTTCGTCACCGAGCAGATGCCCCCATCCCCCAGTCTGGAAATACTGGCCCTGCTCGTTCTGCATCAAGACAATCGATCCGGTTCCGCAAACCACCAGGATCCCAGGTTGCCCGAGGCTGGCCCCATGGAAGGCCGTGATGGAATCTCCCACGACACGAGTTCGATCCAAGGGCACGATGCCACGGCATAAAACCTCCTTCTCCCTGTCGCTCGCCTCCATGAACAAGGCCGCGTTGCCCATCACCAGTCGTTCGAGAAAAGTTCCCAGGGGCAACTGCACTTCCATGCTTCTGACAAGATCCGTCAAGTTCCTGCGTGATTCACCGAGGCTGTCGCCAAAAAAATAGAGACTGCCTGAACGCGATGACGCCAAAACGCGACCCT
>CANLCA010000279.1 GCA_947487925.1 Verrucomicrobiales bacterium
AAAAGAAGAGTGTAAGGTGCAACAGGGTATGTCTATTCATCGTTTGCTGTCTCTGGGTCTGAGCGTCGGCCTCCTTGTTGGCGCCACGGCTGGCACTGAGGAACTGGTGACCATTGGCAAGCACAAAGCCCACGCTACCCGGATACTCGCGAAATATAAGGACGCGGCTGCGGTTCAACAAAGTCAAGTGGCTCTTCAATCACTCGGACTTCGAGTTACAAGGTCTTATAAACTAGTCCCCAATTTGGTCCTCTTGAACGGGGATGAACCCGCGGTGGCGAGGGCGGGCGTTAACGATGCCGAACGGGCGCAGGCTCTTGTTCGGAAAATTGTCGCCCTAAGGGAAACTGGCAACTTCGCCTACGTGGATCCTGACTATGCGCATTATCCCACAATAGAACCCACCGACAGCAAGTATGTCGACGGCACATTGTGGGGTCTGCACAACACGGGGCAGAACGGCGGGGTTCAGGGTGCCGATATCAACGTCGCTCGCGCAGGGGCTGATGGGACTAATGCATGGGACATCACGGTGGGTTCGACAAATGTGGTGCTGGCCGTGATCGACACAGGGATCCGCTACACGCACCGAGATATCGCACCGCAGATGTGGATCAATCCAGGTGAGATTGCTGGGAATGGCATTGATGATGACGGAGATGGCTATGTGGATAATGTTTACGGCATCAATTCAATATTGGATAGCGGGGATCCATTCGATGACGCTGACCATGGCACGCACGTTGCGGGAACCATCGGGGCTGCGGCCAACGATGAGAACGGCCACGTGGGAGTCGCTTGGAAAGTCCGTCTCATGGGTTTGAAGTTTATTCGAAGCGCTTCGCAAGGTGGCTTCGGATTGACGAGCGACGCCATCCAATGCGTTGATTTCGCTGTCTCGAAGGGCGTCAAAATATCGAACACCAGCTGGGGCGGAGGGCCTTTTGAACAGACGATGCTCGATGCGTTGCGACGGGCGCGCGACAAAGGTCATCTGTTTGTAGCGGCCGCCGGCAATGCTTCAAATGACAATGATCTAGATCCTTTTTATCCCTGTAGTTACGACCTCGACAGTATCGTGTCCGTCTCCGCTTTGGACTCAAAGGATAAACTGGCATCGTTCTCGAACTTTGGACGTACCACCGTTCACATCGGAGCCCCTGGCGTCGGGATTTTTTCGAGCACCTCCGGCTCTGATACCGAATATCAAGCTTTTGGGGGAACCAGCATAGCGGCACCTCATGCAAGCGGAGTGGCGGCGCTTTGTTTGTCGATCTTCCCCAAGGCTTCCGTGATCGAATTGAGGGAACGATTGATTTCCACCACAACCGCGATCGACTCCTTGAAGGGAAAGGTCACCAGCGGTGGAAGGCTCAATGCGCTGGGCGCGCTTAGGGCGAGCGCCGATGGTGTGATGGAGGTGTCCGTCACTCCGTCGCCTGGTACGACCAATCAACCCTCGGAGCTACTAATCGGCTCGAAAACCCCATTTTTCGCCAGGGTCACCGATCTGCTCTCAGTAACCAATGCGAAGTTCTCTGGCATTTTAATAAACCGGGTCGCTTCGACAAATCTGGTGATCGCGAACGATGGCAGGCCTCCTGACCTTTTTTCCAACGACGCAATTTATAGCGGTTTCATTTTTGTTCCCACGAACCTTGGCCCCATGGAGTTAGTGTACGATGTCAATGCAACAGGTAAAAAGAAGACCACCATCACCAACCTTTACCTCGTCGTGGCGGGACCGGCTAATGATATGCTGGCGAACGCAATCAAAGTACCCTCCTCAGGGGGGAGCGTTGTCGGTAATAACAAATTTGCCACTCTCGAGGCTCGCGAACCGCTTCACGGCGATTCGCCTTCAGGAAATTCTTCTGTCTGGTGGGATTGGTCGCCCAAAGCCACAGGTCCAGTGGTGATCGATACCACGGGAAGCGCTTTTGACACAGTTATCGGCGTGTATACAGGGGGTTCGATCGTGACACTGAAGAAGATTGCTGGCGCCGATGACATTGGGACAAGGAAACAAGCTTATCTAACTTTTAACGCGACCGTCGGACTGACTTACCACATTGCCGTCGGAGGATTTGACGCGACTGCGGTCGGTGTGGTCAGACTGCGGGTTGAGCCTAATGGGGATGCCGACACCATGGCTCCGGCAGTGCTCATTTCGGCGCCATCCAGCGGTGCCATCCTGACCGTCCCGACCACTCTGATCACGGGCACCGCGATCGATACCGTGCCCAATAGCTCGGGTCTCGAGAAGGTTGCCATCCAGGTGAACAACAGCCTTGCCCTCGATGCGAACGGAACCACGAATTGGGGACAGGTTGTGACACTCAATCGCGGGGCGAACAAAATCAGCGTGGTGGCTGTGGACCGTGCTGGAAATGTTTCCCAGGCGGCGACTATCACGGTGAACTATCGGCCCATCGATGTGCCGAATGATTTGTTTGCACAGGGCAATGAGCTTGTCGGCACAGGTGGCAACGTTGAGGCGAAGACGGACGCGGCAACCAAAGAGTTTGGAGAACCGAACCACGGCGGCAACGATGGAGGTCGCTCCGTATGGTGGTGGTGGAAAGCACCCGCGAATGGAGTGCTGAAGATCAGCACGAAGGATTCCAGTTTCGACACACTTTTAGGCCTTTATACAGGGTCTCGCGTTGAGAAATTAAACCTCGTTGCATCGAGTGATGATGCCATCGAAGGAAGCGGTTATAGCGAGGTGAGCCAAGCGGTGGAGTCGGGATTGACCTACCGCATTGCGGTTGACGGATTTGCTGGAAGGTTTGGAACGGTGAAGCTGTCGTATAGTTTTGAGGCCGGGACCGTTGTTTCGCTAAAGTTGGCAGCCGGGTTGGGGGGCGTAGTCTCCCCGGGCTCAGGTCCTTATGGCTTGAAGTCAGTCGTTCAGTTGGTGGCGTCCCCCGAGGCAAATTATGACTTTGTGCGCTGGGAAGGCTCTTTCATTTCGCATGATCCGGTTTTGACTGTCGTGATGAATTCAGACATCAGTTTGTCGGCGGTCTTCAGCCCACGGATTCCTGCCGATGATTTCGAGGGAGGAACACTGACCAAACTCGGATGGAAGACAAGCGGTGACGCCCCTTGGTCGGTGCAATCTGAAAGTGTTTCCCGCGGAAAATTTGCCGCTCGTTCCGGCAAAATTGCCCACGGTCAAAAAAGCAGCCTGTCGATTTCTGTGAATTCTCGAGGAGGCACTGGTTCCTTCGATTACAAAGTGAGTTCAGAGAAAGAATGGGACAAGTTGGAGTTTCTTGTGGATGGGGAAGTCAAGCTGGCCTGGTCGGGGATTGTTGATTGGTCGAGCTATAAGTTTGCACTCACACCCGGAACCCGACTTTTGGAGTGGCGTTATTCAAAGGATTTCAACAACACGAGTGGTGAGGATGTTGCTTATATCGATAACGTGGATTTCCCTCTCGTGGTCGGGGTTGATGCGAGCACGGCTGGCCTGCTTTCGGCTGAGCGTCGGTTGGACGGGAGCGTGACCATCACTTTGCTCGGGCAATCAAACCAACTTTATGTGATTGAAGCTTCTGAGGACCTGCTGAATTGGACGGAGATCTCCCGTAGCGTGGCCAACAACGGGGTGGTTGTTGTGAACGACTCGTCGGCAGTGGGTCGCTCGATGCGTTTTTATAGGGCCGTCGTGAGATGAGCAGTTTCAGGTCCTGAAGAGAGGTGTTGGTGGCTTTCAAAACGGCGGTCTAAGGACCGCCGTTTTTGATTTTTAATTGGTTGTCGGCTTATGATTCGGATCGGCCTCACAGGCGGAATAGGGATGGGCAAATCAACCGTTGGGAGGATGTTAAGCGGCTATGGATTGCCTGTTGCCGATGCCGACGCCATCGCGCGTGAAGTTGTCGAACCTGGGCAGATTTGCCTCGAGCAGATTGTGAAGGAATTTGGAGTCTCGATTCTTCAGCAGGATGGGCAATTGAATCGATCTGCTCTGGCGGAAGTTGTGTTTTCCGATAGCCAACGTCGAGCGGCTCTGGAGGCCATCCTGCATCCCCGGATTCGTGCCGAATGGCAAGAAGCCGTCCGGCGCTGGGAGGAGAACCAGTCACCCGCGGGAGTCGTGATCATTCCGTTGCTTCATGAAACCCAAGCCGCCTCATTTTTCGATCGCGTGCTGTGCGTCGCCTGTTGCCGCGAGAGCCAATTGGAGCGACTACAACGAAGAGGATGGAGTGCGGAGGAAATCAAAGCCCGCGTAGCGGCTCAGTGGTCGCTAGGACAGAAGGCCGAAGCTTCCGACTTTTTCATCTGGACGGATGCGTCGGTGCAGTGCGTGGAAGAGCAAGTGCGCCGCATTCTGGGTGTCTTGCTGCCGGGAATCAGAAAACAGGCGGTTTTTGATTTGCAATGTGCTGTGAACCGATAGTGTAAAAACATGATCTTGAGCCAATCTGAGTTGGAGAGCCTAGTGGGGCTTGTTCACCGGTCTCCCCATCAGCTCTTGGGCATGCATCCTCTGAGCGGTGGAAAGGGAGTCGTCGTCAGAGTGTTTTGGCCGACGGCAGCGAGGATCCAAGTCCGTCCTACTCACGAGAAATCGAAGCCCTCGTTTGCGCTGAAACGAATCCATGAATCAGGCCTGTTTGAGGGTGTGACTCGCGGTTCCAAAGAGGTGTATGCTTGTGATTTGCACATCTGGGATCAAGACGGGAATGTCGTCATCACGCGGGATCCCTACTCGTTCCTGCCTTCGCTGGGCGAGTCGGAATTGTTTTTGTTTGGAGAAGGCAACGAACGCCGACTTTACGAGAAACTGGGCGCTCAACTCCGGGTTATCGACGGAGTTCCCGGGGTCAGTTTTTGTGTTTGGGCTCCGAATGCGCAAAGAGTGAGTGTGGTCGGGGAGGTTAATGGTTGGGACGGGAGACGGCATGCTATGAGGCTCCTGGGCGCTTCGGGTATTTGGGAGATTTTCGTCCCTGGCGTAAGCGAAGGCCAGCAGTACAAATTTGAGGTGCGCGATGCTTCCGGGCACATCCGGCTGAAGGCGGATCCATTTGCCTATTTTTGTGAAGCCGCTCCGGGCAACGCGTCCGTTGTATGGGATTTGAGTAAGGGTTCCT
>CANLCA010000280.1 GCA_947487925.1 Verrucomicrobiales bacterium
GACAGACGCATTGCCTTCGTTGTCGGGCTTCAATATCTTGATCGACACCCTCACTTCCTCCGGCCACTGCGCCCCCCTGAGTTCTTCGAGTCGGCTGCTTTCCTGGAAGTCCGTGATCAAGACGATTTCTTTTTTGTGAGTGAGAGAGTTCGCGGAGGCGATGTCCCGCAACTGGCGCGACGCCTGGAGGAGCGCTGAGGCAGTCTCCGTGCGTTCCCAGCCCGGCTGGATGGCGCGAAGCCGGTCCAGCGTTTGCGAGGACCGTTGGCCGGGGATCGATTGGTTCCATTCGTCAAACGTCATCACCGGAATAGGCACGCGATCAAAGGTGTACAGGGCCGCCGCGTCGGCTGTGGTGAGGCCATCGAGGGTTTTTTGAACGGCATCCAAAGCGGACGCCCACAGCCCGGGGCGGCGCATGCTGGCGCTGGTGTCAACGAGGAGGACAACGTGCCGTGCGATGGCCGCCGAGGACACCGCGGGAAGAGGGGTGGTGAGGAACGGACGGGCGAAGGCGCACGCGAGCAGGGCGAGGGCGAGGCACCGCAGCGCCAGCAGAATCAGATGCTCGAGCTTGCTCCGGCGCGTGATCCGGGGAAAAGACGGCGCCAGGAACCGGGTCGCGCTGAAAAAAATCCGTTCCTTTGGATGACGACGGATGAGGTGCCACCAGAGCGGCAAGGCGATTGCCGCGGAGGCCAGCAGGAAGAGCGGAGCCAGGAAGTTCATCTGAATTTGGAGGTTCGCGCCAACACGAGTGCCACTAAGGAGTTAGCGGTCCGAGATGTTTGAGCAGGAAAGCCTCCATTTTTATTTTGGCATAATCGTTGACTGTCTGCGAGGCATCCATCGTGTGGGGCCATCCTTCCATCCTTTCGTATTCATGAGCGACTTGCAACGATCTCAGTTTTGCCGCGAGAGAGTCCGCTTGGTCGATGGGGACAATTTCATCCAGAGTGCCGTGGAACGTGAGAGTGGGAGGAGCCCCTCGATGGAGGTGAGTGATCGGGGAGGCAGAGCGGTAGAGATCGGGCGCTTCTCCATAGGATTTACCCTGCAGCAGGGCTTTGACAAGTCCTGAAGCCAGTGCGAAGGGAGTGGTCAGGTCAGTCGGCCCATAAAAATTCACGACCGCGGAGACGCTCGAAGACACTTCGGAATACCCGCCCTGGCCTTCCAGTTCTTTGAGTCCAGAGCTGTAGCCGACCATCATCGCGAGGTGTCCCCCAGCCGAACCGCCTATCACGGCGATACGGCGGGGATCGATCCCCAGTGCTTCGGCGTTGGATCGCATCCATCGCACCGCGTTCTTCGCATCCTCCACGCACGCCGGGAATGGAGCCTCCGGCACCAGCCGGTAGCTGATGGTTGCGGCGACATATCCGCGCTTCGCAAAATGGGTGGTGTAAACGCGGTAGTCCTGCCTTTTTCCCCCCTTCCATCCGCCGCCGTGGATGAAGATCAACCCAGGAACATTCTTGGGTGTTGAAGCTGGCGAGAACAGATCCAGCAGCAGCGGGCGTTGTCCGACCTTCCCGTACTCGATGTCCTTTCGCTCCGCGACACCTTCTGGTAGATGGGGATTCAGATCCACGAGTTTCAGCTCTTTCAGGGCGTAAGCGGCCATCATGGCCTGGGTGTTCGCATAACCCCGTGGTGGTGAGCCGTCGTTGGCCGTCGGCCGTGCCAGGGCAATTTTGGCGGCCACGAGCGCGCCAAGCGTTAGCAAAATGAGACCGGCAAGGACTTTTAATACACGTTTCATCAACGATGCAGGGTGCCGACAAAGAGTGGATCCCCTTGATTCGGAGGGTCAACCCTAAAAGGGTGCCTAAATGTGTGCCTCATCCAATGTTCATGCACGCCGAATTTGTCGGTGGCAGCCCGAGTCCGGTGCATCGAACGTTGTCAGAAGTGGAGCGGAGCGTCCCCGCTGAACTTACGGGGCTTGGGAATCTTGGACTGCAGAATTTCAGGGGCATTCTGGAATCAACAATGGAGATTTCGATTCACTCAGCTTGAAGCCTGAATACTCGAGAATGGGTGATTCTCGATTACGATTACGATTGGGATTGCGAGGGGATTGGAGTTTCAATTCTATCGGACATGGCCCCCCCTTTTTTTGAGTTCTGAAGCTTATAGGCCTTGACAGCTCGGTGAGGACAACTCACCCAGCCTTTCATGCTTGGCGCACGATCCTCAACAACTTCGTGAGGCTAGGTCTAAATAAGCCGCTTTTTCTGGCTGGCCGAATCGATTGTGAGTGTGATAAAAAATTGCTGAACAATCCTTATGACTCTTCTTCGCACCCTCTTCTGCGCCGCGTCTTTGAGCGCCGCAACAATTGCCGCTGAATTCAAGATCCCAGTATTTGAGCCCGCCGAGATCGACTCCGCCATCGAGATTGGTTATGGGGTTGCCGTGGCTGACGTGGATGGCGACGGACGAAAAGATATCATCCTGGCCGATAAGAATGTGTTCGTTTGGTATCAAAATCCCACCTGGAAAAAATTTGTTCTGGCGGAGAAAGTGACTCCCATAGACCACGTCTGCCTCGCGGCCGCGGATATTGATGGGGATGGCAAGGCTGAGATCGCGGTGGGTGCCGGGTGGAATCCGGGCGACACCGTCAACAGCGGCAGCGTTCATTTCCTCATGGCTCCGAAGGATCGCCGGGAACGGTGGACGCCCATTGCGCTGCCTCATGAGCCCACTGTGCATCGGATGCGTTGGGTGCGGGCAGGAACCTCGGGTTTTGTGCTGGTGGTTGCACCCCTGCACGGACGTGGTAATCAGGGTGGCAAAGGCGACGGCGTGAAGGTGATTGCCTACACCAAACCTTCGGATCCGCGCACTCCGTGGAAAACCGAAGTGATCGATCAGTCCCTTCACATGACCCATAATTTCGATGCCTTGCAGTGGGATTCGGACGTCGAAACAGAGCTCCTGATCGCTTCCAAGGAAGGTCTTTTTGTTCTGAACCGGTCCGGTGCGACTTGGGAAAAGCAAAGGCTGGGAGGGGTGGAAGGTGTGGGTTCGGGTGAGGTGCGTAAGGGCAACTTGCCCAAAGGCGGAAAGTTCATCGCGACTGTGGAACCGATGCACGGCAACTCGGTGGTCGTCTACACGGCCCCCACATCGAAAAATCAGAAGGAATGGGTGCGTCGGGTTGTGGACGACACGGTGGTGGATGGACACGCCGTCGCCACGGGCGATCTGGCTAGGACCGGCAGCGATCAACTCGTTGTCGGTTGGCGCGCCATGAACCGTCCTGGAGTAAAAGTGGGCATCAAGCTGTATTCCCCTTTGAACTCGGAAGGGACGGAATGGAAGACCTCTCTCGTGGATGACAATTCCATGGCCTGCGAGGATCTATGCCTCGCTGATTTGAACAATGATGGACGCCTGGACATTATTGCCGCCGGACGTGCGACCAAGAACGTAAAGATTTACTGGAATCAAGGCGTCAAATAAAACTGAAAGCGGTAAGGGAAAAGCTGAAAGTTGAAAGTTGAAAGCTGAAAGCGAAAAGCGGAAAGTTGAAAACAGCGACTTGCAACGATTTGTAGTGGGCAACTGTCGTTTTAGGGGACCCGTCTTCCGAGTTCCCATTTCAGCTTTCAGCTTTCAGCTTTCAGCTTTTTTCCATGCACGAAGCTGTTCCTTGATCCTGGAAAAAGCAGCTGAGAAACCACTAATCTTCGCTAATCATCACTAATACAACAAGAAGTGAAAAATAACGATGGGGACGCCGGTTCACTGCATGGGTGAGGTGCTCAGTCGTTTTAGGGGACACGCCTTCCGATTTCCCATTTCAGCTTTCAACTTTTAGCTTTCAGCTTTTTGTCAAGGCACGTACACCAGCTCTTTCGTGTTCAGAAATGCGTGGCAAAGGTCGCTCCAAAGCGCTGTTGTCGAGTTTTCCGAACCCGCCACCAGACCCAACGCTGCGGTTTGTTCCGTCAGAAACTCCCGAACTCGCAGCAACTCGGTGGGTGTCGCGGTTCTTCCGCAGGCTTCTTGGAACAGTCTCTGGATGCGTGCCTCCGGATCTTTTGCAACCGTGCGCGACAGCTTGCCCGCCCACAGGGTTGCTTGTTCTCTGACAAAAGGGTCATTCATCAGAACGAGCGATTGAGCTGGAACATTCGACGCGGTCCGTTTTCCGACCGTCGTAAAAGGAATCGGGGCGTCGAACGTCCGCATCATCGGGGAGAGGAAATTGCTACGGACCTCAAGGTAGATGCTCCGCCGTCCATTCCCGTCGATGGGACCACTGATGCCGGGCCGGCCTCGGCCTTCCATGAACCTCGTCAAATGCGTTGGCACAGAGGGGCCCATCTGGGTTCGGTCAAGTCGGCCGGAGATCGCCAAAATAGAATCGCGAATGATCTCCGCTTCAAGCCTTTTGACGGGCATCCGGTGCAATAAAATGTTGTCGGGATCGACTTCTCTGGCGCGGGCGCCGGTCGATTCGCTCGCCATCCTGTATGTAGAGGATGTCACCAGCATCCGGATCAGACTTTTCACCGACCATTTGGCGTCGGTTCGAAAGGTGTCGGCGACCCAATCCAGGAGCTCTGGATTGGAGGGAGGCTGGCCTAAGACACCGAAATCGTCGGTGCTCGGGACGATACCACGGCCGAAAAGATGCGCCCAGATTCGATTCGCCATCACTCGGGCCGTGAAAGGGTTTTGTGGCGATAGAACGTGCGTGGCCAGATCGAGGCGTCCGCTTCCCTGTGAGAATGGGGGAGTCCCGGGGCTATCGAGCCCTTCCAAGAACCGGCGCGGGGCCAATGGACCGGGAGTTTTTGGGCTACCTCGGATGAACACCGCCTCGTCCAAGCCACTGCCCTCAGCCATGGCAGGGGTATAGGAAGGAGGCTTCAACTGTTGTTCAAGCTTTTGGTAACGCTGGATCATCCGTCCGATGTCCCGGCCTTCAGCGCTTTCCTGATCGATTTCCAAAAGGTCGTTCTGGAGCGCCCAATCCAGCAAATCCATGGAGACCCCGTCTTCGATGGGTCCGTCCGGCGTCAGCTTAGACCAATGGCGAATGACTCCGGTCAACGCCGACGCCAGGCGTGCGCCTGGTTTGGCAA
>CANLCA010000281.1 GCA_947487925.1 Verrucomicrobiales bacterium
CCCTTCAGCCCGGATCCTTCCTCGGTGACTTTGACTCGGAAGATTCCCTGGAACCCGATGACGTTGCAGTTGAGAAAATTTCCATTGAATTCCTCCGGGAAATGCCGACTCGAGAGGATGCCTGTGCCGGCGCAGGGGCGCGAAGGGCGGTTCCAGAATTGCTGCATTCTTCCGTGGTGCCTGATGGAGTCAGGAAGGTAACCGCTGTAGGCCGGGGCGAAGAAGTTTTCATTGCCCGTGGCGTCGGTGATGATGTCGTTACCCCAGTAATCAAACACTTTCCCATGGGGGTTGGCGAAGCCATAGGGCACATAGCGCTCGAACTTGCCAGTCACGGGTTCGAACCGGTAGATGCAGCCATCGATTTGTCGGACGGGCCCGATCGCAGTTTCCACTTGGGTGCGATGGAACACGCCATCGCTCAAGTAAGTGGCGCCTCCGGGATCGAGCACCAAGGCGTTGGAGGTGTGATGGGAATCTGCTGAATCAAGACCCATAAGCACACGCTCTTTCCAGTCGGCTTTGCCGTCCCCATTGGTATCGCGGACGAACCAAAGGTCGGGCGCCTGAACCACGAGCACCCCATCTTTGTAAAACTGGAAACCGGTCGGGCAATTCAGCCCATCCAGGAAAGTGGTCATTTTATCGGCTTTGCCATCCTTGTTGGTATCCTCGAAAACCAGCAATTTATCCGCGACGATATCGGTGGGACTACGTTCCGGGTAGCTTGGCCAGGCGGCAACCCAAAGGCGTCCTTTGGTGTCGAATGCCATCTGCACAGGACTGACGAGTTCGGGAAACTCTTTCTCACTCGCAAAAAGCTGAACCTTGACTCCTTTTGGCACCGTCATGTGTTTGATCGCTTCTTCGCCGCTCAAGAAAGGCTTGAGGTCGTCTCGATTCGACGCCACGGAAGTCACCGACGGCAGGTTGGAATCGTCCACCTTGAGGTCGCCACCCTTTGCGACAGCCCAAACACGCTGATCCCGGTTGGAGGTCTTGACATCGCGTTGGGTCATCTCCTCCTGCATGATCCGGTAGTTGGACACGTAGGGTTCAGGGGCGTTGCGGTCGGTGATGAACTTGGGTTGTTTGGGCTGGTAGGCCAAGGCGGAACGTCCGCCATACACATTGTATCCGTCCACGGTCCGATAACGGGCATGCCACTCGACGTTCTTTTCATTGATCGCGGCGCGAAGCTTTTCGAAGTTGCCTTTGGGCGGCGCTTCGTTGAAGAGGGCGCCGAAGACCCCCGGAGCCAGAGCTCTATCGCCGGCTTCGCTCAGCAGAAAGCCATTAAAAGTGAGGGACTGTTTCTGAGTGGCGGCTTTTGCAAAAGCCTTTTGAGAAATGTCGAAGAGATTGATCAACATCACGCCATTGGCGCTCGCCGTCTCAGCCATGGCCGCGGCGTATTTTTCGAGCCGGGCATTGTTCGCCCCGGGGTCCGGCATGTTTGGGTCGGTATGTTTCTCGTTGGCCATTGGGGAGAATAACACAATCCGAGGCGCGCCTTTGCCGCTGAAGTTCTTGGTCTTGGCCTCTTTCAGGAACTTGCTTAGATCCTGCTTAAAAGCTTCGATGCCACCGTCGCCTTTGAAGGATTCGTTATAGCCATAAAATGCAAGGATCACATCGGCCTTGGTTTTTGAGAGCCACTCGTCGCGAGTGCCAAAGTTTTCGGAACGATGCCATGTCCCCACCTCATCGCCCGAGGCCGCGAGGTTGCGGAAAACGAGGTTATGTTGGGGATGTTTGGCGACGATCAAGGTCTCCAGCCACCCGTGGTGCTGCATCCGGTCAGGGATCGCATTGCCTACAAGGGCGATGTGGTCGCCTGTCTTCAGCTCCAGCCGCTGGCCAGCCGTGGCGTTGTCGTAAACCAAAAACGATGCGGTCAGCAGGATCCAAGAGAAACAAAACGATGATTTCATGAGTTTGAGAAACACATACTGCCCCAACCTCAGAACTTCAAAAGGAAAAAGTCGGAAAAATGTGGGGCTTGTCGTTTCTGTCCCAAACGATGTTTAACCACGAAGACCGGAACCGCAGTCAACTATATCAAGAGTTAGAGACACCAAACGGATGGAAAGGATCGCCGTAGGTGCCTCCGCCCTCGATCATCTGCCCCGGACGCGGATCGTGACAATCTCGAAAGGCTTTGGTGTCAGTTCCACGCGATCGTCAGAAAACGGCAGCGGCTCCACATCATCCTCTACCGCGTTGCATCGTGTTGCCAAGGCGATGCCAAACCCTTTCGGGAATCTCACGCCTACGGCATTGGTTTTGCCGCCCACTTCTACAAAGCGCAGGATCGAGCCCATGCCGCGCTCCGCCATCTTCCAAGTGACAAGACTCAGGTTGGGCGCCTCGATTTGTAAGAACGAGGAGGTTGATCCAAAAGTTGAAGGCGGCGGAAGAAAGGGTCTATCGTTGCGGGTTATTTCGTTCCTTTCGACAGGGGAAAGCGCTTCGGCCCCAAGGCGGTGGACCGCGATGGGGTCGAAGGCCTCCCAACTGGCGATCACAAATCGAAACGTGAAGTCGCCGCCCTGTCCCGCTTGATATCCTTCCGGTGTGTAGTTGTTCATCGCGTAGGAGAACACTGTGCCTGCGCGCGATCCAAATTCGGTCGGCCATGCACCTCGTGCGATGTCACCCAGAGTCACGAGGGGAGCGTCCACGGGCGCCCATCCGATGCAGAACTGATTTTGCTCCAGTGCCAGCCAATGCTGCACTGTGAACCATTCACGCCCGGCCCCTGGGAGCATGTCTGACTCCGGATCGACAAACCCGTTTTGGACGGCGTACCGGAACCGAGGTTTTGCGCACGCGAACGGAAACGCGAAATAGGCCGCTTCCTTCGAATAGACCCGGGTCTTCTGGACACGGTTGACGATCTCAACTCGCTTAATCTCGTCGAACAGGATCACTTCAGTCTCGATGCGCGGCGTGTTCAGGTTGGTGCTTTCCATGAGCGCCACCATCCCGAATGGAGCCTGCTTCACGGAAATTAGGCGACCGCCTTGCGCCCGGTGAATACGCAGCTCTGGGATCGGCGAAACTGTGCTGTATTGGACGAGCCGGTTCGGCAGCAAGTCGCCTCCGGTGACGTAGAGGTGCTCGTTGCAAAGGTAGGCACTGTTCGTGTCCACCAACTGGCGATCCAACGCCTTGTCAAAAAGGCTCCTAATTGCTCCGGAATTTGCGTCCAGCTCCATTGCGTAATAACGGTTCTCCATCCGGGTGTTGACGGTGGTTTCGCGGATCGGTCGAGGCTGTGCCGCGGGTCTCATGGCGAGACTTCGGTAACCCACCGCCGGCAGCTCCGGTGAAAGAAACCGAACGCGCTCGAAGCCATTCCCAATCTTCCGCGATTCATGCTGAATTGACCTGCCATCTTGCAAGTCCACGAGCATCCAGCCCTTCGGGAGATCGAGTTCGACTAAGGCGCGTCGCGGCCAGCTTAACGTGTTGAAGAGCATCACAGATCCGCCCGGGAGGGACGTCGATAGAGCGACCGACGCCAGCGCGCGCCCCAGGTGATCGTCGATCTGGCGGTCTGCATCGATGGCTCTGAAATCCTTCGCGATCCCTTGCCGGACGCTTTGCTCGCTCTCGGGATCCCGCACGCTCTGGTCCGCGTGCCATGTGTGCTCATCCGTGAGCAGGAGATCCTGCCAGATGCGGGCCAGTTGGGCCCGATTGGGTGCGGTGGTTTTGTCCAGTTGCGCTCCGATCGTGGAGAAGGTTTCAGCGGACAACACCCGTTGCATGTTCCGCCGGGCCAGTGACGTGGTCCGGGCGTTTGCCCCAAGGCCGTCTTCCCAGTAAGGGCCGCCATCACCCCGATGAACAGGCAGGGGACTGCCCGACTGGCGCGCAATTTCGCCAATCGCTTCTGTGAACCCTGAGTATCGCAACCGGGGGTAGGCAACCGTCCGGTTCCATTCTTTCACAAAGGTCGCTTGGCCCGGATTCAAGGCCACGTTCTCCACTTGCGTGCCGTAAAGAAGCACGGCGGATGCACGATACGCAGGATGATCGTAAGCCTGGAGGAACCGGGGAAGAGATTGGCGGCCCTGCGCGATCTGCGGAGGCATGCCGAACAAACTTCCTACCTGATGGTAGTGCCTCGAGTACCATGTCAGCACACGCCCTCCGTCAGGTCCTTCCCACCATTGAGGCGACCGTTCGTGAAAGCGATTCAAGAGAAGAAACGGGGCGCGATAGGCATCGCTCGCCGCCACAAAGTGCTTCACCCCGGCCGCGGACAACACGGAGGCCAGCGACCAGGAATACGACGGCACATCAGTGATCAGCGCGCAGTCGAAAGACGTTCCATGTTCCACGCTGAATTGTTTGCTGGGATAAAGGGCGCGAATCAGGTTTTCCAGTCCGGCGAAGCCCGTGAAAGTGCTCCCGTAGACCACCGGAATGTGGAGTCGCCTATCCCGCACCAAATCCACCAGCGCCTGTTGCTCCGAGGATCGACGGTGGCGCATGAACTGTTCCACCACCCAAAAACCGTCAAAGGTAAACTGAAAATCAGGATTCGCGCCCGCCATGGAAATCGCGGCATCGACCGTTCGGGCTTGTTGTTCAGAGATCTTCCAGTCGAAATCAGTGTAGCCGATATCCAGATGTTCGTTCGGCACCACAAACACTTCCCATTTCTTCTTGGGTGTGAGCCGAAAACTCCGCTGGTCCATTTTGCCCTCCGCGCTGACCCGAACGGTGGCTTCCGTGTTGGAAGCGAACTCGGGAACGTCGAAAGTGAGCTTCACCTCACCCAACTCGAAGGGCCGCGAGAGAGGCTGCTTGGATGTCCAGCCGCCGATAGATAACTCGAGTTCTCGGGGAACGGGTCCATCGCCGAGGCGGGCAATCACCTCAACCACCTCGTGGAGGCGGCCATCTTTTTCGAGATAAAAGATGGATGGAGTTACTCGAATGTCTGATAACAGGCCCGACCCAGGGCCCTTGGACTCGCCTTCGGCCAGACGTTCGAGTTTCACCGCGTCATAAACTAATCCGGAGCTCCCAGGCCATGGAAATCCGGAAGGCCGAACATCATCCTTCTCGGGTGGATCG
>CANLCA010000282.1 GCA_947487925.1 Verrucomicrobiales bacterium
CCTGCTCCACCGAGTGGAACCTGAATTGCTGCGTGTCAGGCAAGAAATCCAGCCTTTTTGGCTTTCCGCTTCGCTTCCGATTCCTCACACTCTAAAAACAAGTTCATGAACCTATTTGATTTGACGGGAGAAGTGGCGGTAGTCATTGGTGCGACGGGAGTGCTCGGAGGCGCCATTGCTGAGGGCTTAGCAAGGTCTGGCAGCCAGGTCGCAGTCGTTGGTCGCAACGCGGAACGAGGTCACGCTTGCGTGCAACGCATCCAGTCGACAGGAGGGCTCGCACGCTTTTTTGCTGCGGACGCCTCAAGCATTGCCGACCTCCGCAGCACGGAATCCGCCATCATGTCCGAACTCGGAGCCCCGTCGATTCTTGTCAATGCCGCGGGAGGCAACGATCCCAAAGTCACGGTTGCAGGGGAGAAAAAATTCGAATCCATCGAGCTGGCCGACTGGCAGGCGAGTTTCAACCTCAACCTCGTCGGCGGCGCCCTCCTGCCATGCCAGGTTTTCGGCCCCGGAATGGTTTCTCGAGGGAAGGGATCGATCGTCAATATCGCTAGTGTTTCAGCGCATATTCCCTTGTCACGTGTGGTTGCTTACTCATCGGCCAAATCGGCGGTCCTGAGCCTGACTCAATTTCTTTCCCGTGAATGGGCGACTCGTGGTGTGCGGGTGAACTCGATCACGCCTGGCTTTTTCCCCGCGGAACAGAATAAACGCCTCCTCTATAACGACGACGGCACCCCTACTCCTCGGGCTCAATCAATTCTCAATCATACCCCCATGGCCCGTTTTGGCCTCGCCTCAGAAATCGTCGGCGCCGTGGTATTTCTGGCTTCAAGCCAAGCCAGCAGCTTCGTGACAGGTGCCGATATCCGGGTTGATGGCGGGTTCCTTTCTCAAACTATCTGACCTCCCTCCCCTAATGGGCTCACATCCAAACACAAACCTGTTTCAAATCCAAAGCCCCAACGGCGTGAATCATGCCGAGGTTCGGGAGATCGTGGCTAAGGCCTGTCCCGCGCAGAACTACCACGGTAAGCGCGTGCTGCTCATCGTGCCCGATGGCACACGCACCGCACCCGTCGGAATCGTTTTCCAATCCATTTTCGATGAGATTGGAGCCACCACAAAATCCCTCGACGTCCTGGTGGCTTTGGGCACCCACCAACCGATGTCTGAAGAAGCCATCTGTCATCGATTGGAAATCTCGGCTGAGTCCCGCCGCGACATCTACGGGAGGGTTGGCTTCTACAACCATTGCTGGGACGACCCAGCAGAGCTCAAGCGTGTCGGGGTGATCACCGCCGACGAGATCAGCGCCCTCTCGGGTGGCCGCTTTTCGATGGATGTGAACGTGGAGATCAACCGCCGGATCTTCGATTACGATCAGGTCATCATTATCGGCCCCGTTTTCCCCCATGAAGTGGTCGGGTTTTCGGGCGGTAACAAATATTTGTTCCCTGGAATCAGCGGTCCAGAGATCCTGAATTTCTTCCATTGGCTAGGAGCCGTCGTCAGCAATCCCAAAATCATCGGGAACAAGTGGACCCCCGTCAGGCGTGTCGTGGACAAGGCTGGGTCGATGGTCTCGGTGCCGAAGCTTTGCTTTTGCCTGGTCGTCGGAAAGAGTGGACTGGCAGGCTTGTTTGCTGGCTCCCCCGAAACTGCCTGGAACGCGGCCAGCGATCTTTCGGACCAGCTTCATATTCTCTATAGGGACCGTCCGTTCCACACGATTTTATCATGTTCCCCGATCATGTATGACGAGCTGTGGACAGGCGGCAAGTGCATGTATAAACTCGAGCCGGTGCTGGCTGACGGCGGGGAGTTGATCATCTATGCGCCGCACATTTCAGAGGTCTGTGTCACGCACGGAAAAGTACTTCATGAGGTTGGCTACCATTGCCGGGATTTCTTTGTGAAACAATGGGACCACTACAAAAAGTTCCCGTGGGGTGTTCTCGCTCATAGCTGCCATGTCTATGGTCAAGGGGTCTTTGAAAACGGCGTCGAGACCCCGCGAGCCCGGGTGACATTGGCAACTGGCATTCCCGAGGTCGTGTGCCGCCAGATCAACCTGGGCTATCGCGATCCCGATTCGATCCAAATTGAAGAGTACGCCAACCGCGAGGACGAAGGAGTTCTGCTGGTCCGCAAGGCTGGAGAGATGCTTTACAAACTGCGCCACCCTCCGGGTTGGGCTCTCAACGAATCTGCCTGATGGTTGCCTCCCACCTCTTCCACATGTCAATACCCTGCCCGACTCCTCTCATGTACTCCCTAAAAAACCGTTTTCTGACGCTCTTGACGGCTGCGTTGACCCTCTCCACGGCCAGTGCCGCCGAAGCTCCCTCCAAACAGCCGATTGCGAAAAAGCCACGTCCCTCGGGAACGAAATGGGATCTCATGGATGTCGGCCCGTTTTTCTCGAGCGGCATTGAAGCCACCGACCGGGTGCTCAAGAGCGTCGCCATCAAATTGTCGGACGAATCCCCCGCCTCCGTTTCGTTCGACACCCAGCTCATGCGCATGGCTTTCGGGTGGACAGAGGGTTTCCTCAAGCTGCCCGTCGGACGTGAAGGGCTTGAAGGAATCCCGGAAATGGTGGGCGCCCGGGCATTCGGCACCCCTGTCGCCCCGGGATGGTCCCTCGATGATCAATTCAAGGATCCACGACCCACGGTCTTTGAGTCCCTGCCCAAATCCATGGCCCGATGGCGCGGCCTTTACCTTTACGGCGATGAGGTCGTGCTCTCCTACGAAATCAATGGGTCCGGTGTGCTCGAACTGCCCGCGTTCAACGACGAAAATGATCTGCCCATTTTCACACGCATTTTTGAGATCGACCCCACCAGCCAGCCCCTGAATCTGCTTCTCTGCGAGGATACCAACGCCCTTGGGAGCTCCGCAGGAAACCCCGCAGCGCTGCACACCACGCAGAGCACCGCCGCCAATTCATTCTGCGTCGCCGCAGGTCTCCTGGGCAAAGTCAAGGACGCCAAGATCGAGGTTATCAATGGCAAACGTCTCGTTTTGAAACTGCCCAAACTGCCCAAAAAAACCACTTTCGCCGTCTCCATTTTCAAAGGATCCACACTGGACCTGGACCGCTTCAGTCAGCTGGTCAATTCCAAGGCGAAACTGCCCGACATTTCCAAGTTCTGCAAAGGCGGCCCCAAACGCTGGGCCCAACCTGTCATCACTCAAGGCACCCTCGGAACCGGGGATGGCCCTTACGTGGTCGATACCCTGACGCTCCCTGATGACAACCCGTGGAAATCCTGGATTCGGTGCAGCGGCTTCGATTTTTTCAAGGACGGCCGCGCCGCGGTATGCTCGGTTTCAGGGGATGTCTGGATTGTTTCAGGCATCGACGACTCGCTGCAAAAACTCACTTGGCAACGCTACGCGACCGGCTTGTTTCAGCCGCTCGGGCTCAAGATCGTCAACGACCTGGTCTACGTGCTGGGCCGGGACCAGATCACCCGTTTGCATGATCTCAACAAGGACGGCGAGGCGGACTTTTATGAGAACTTCAACAACGACGTCCAAATCACGTCTCACTACCATGAGTTTTGCCTCAACCTCGAGACGGATTCGTCGGGCAACTTCTACTTCACCAAAGGGGGCAACCTCGACGAGGCTCAACTGCCGCACCACGGGACGCTGCTCAAAGTGTCCAAGGACGGAAAGACGCTCGAAGTCGTCGCCACCGGCTTGCGAGCGCCGAACGGGATGGGGATGGGGCCCAACGATGAAATAACGATCAGCGACAACGAAGGCAACTGGGTGCCCGGTTCCCGTGTGAGCCTGATAAAACCCGGTGGATTCTACGGCCATGTGTTCACCGCTCACCGCAACCCCAAACCTACGGATCACGACAAACCCATCTTCTGGCTGCCCCACGGGATTGACAACTCCAGCGGGGGCCAAGTGTGGGTCACCAGCGATCAGTGGGGTCCATTGAAGGGCCGGATGCTCCATATGTCTTACGGATCATGCTCCCTCTTCGTCACGAGCATGGAGGATGTGAACGGTCAGTCGCAAGGCGCAGCAGTCAAACTCCCCCTCCGCTTCGACTCCGGTGTGATGCGCGGGCGGTTTCATGCCAAGGACGGTCAGCTTTATGTGTGCGGCCTCCGGGTGTGGCAATCCAGTGGCGCCAAGGATGGCGCTTTCCACCGTGTGCGCTACACAGGCAAGCCCGTTCGCCTCCCAGCCTCCGTCCAAGTGAAGCCAAACGGCCTTCAGATCTCTTTCACTACCGCCCTCGACCCGAAAGCCGCTGTCGACCCCCAAAACTACGCCGTCGAACAATGGAATTATCGATGGACGACGAACTACGGCTCGAAGGAATATTCAGTAGCCAACCCCGAAAAAGTCGCCCACGATCCCGTCGAAGTCCGGTCCATCAAGCTCTCCTCCGACAACCGGTCGGTGCTTCTGGAGATGGACAACCTCAAGCCAGTCATGCAAATGCGGGTGAGGTTCAACCTCCAATCCGATGACGGCGCACCGGTGAGTGGAGAATTTTACAACACGATCAACAAGGTGCCTTGAATTCTCTATTGCATTCGGGGTCCTGAGGAGGATTATGCCCTAGAACTCCTCAGCAAATTCCCATGAAACCCCTCAGTAACCGACGTGCTCCAAACGGCAACTCAGGAATCCCGCAAGCGACCGGGGCCTTCACCCTGATCGAACTGCTGGTCGTCATCGCCATCATCGCGATTCTGGCGGGCATGCTTCTACCCGCGCTGGCCAAGGCCAAAGTCAAAGCCAAATCCACGTTGTGTCTCAATAGTCTCAAGCAAATGACACTCGCGACCCGCCTTTACGCGGATGACAATAAAGACCATGTGCCTCCCGTGATTGGGCAGGTCGGTCGCTACTGGTTCCATCAAATCGCTCCCTACATGGGCGATCAAAGGTATCAAGAAAAGCCCAACGAAAATGCCCAGGGCGTGATGCGGATCATGGTTTGTCCCGCCACCAAACGCCCCAAGCTCAAGCCTACCCTGGACGATTCGTGGTGGGGCACATCCACCAAAACGTGGCGCGTTCTCCAATCCGAAGGAAGCTATGGCA
>CANLCA010000283.1 GCA_947487925.1 Verrucomicrobiales bacterium
CGCTGAAACCAAACGAAGTTGCTCTTTTAAAACAGTGGATCGAGGAAGGCGCCCTTTACACTCCGCATTGGGCATTTGTGAAACCGGCGCGGCCTCGGGTTCCGTCGGTGAAAGCCACCTCCTGGCCGCGCAATCCAATTGATCATTTCATCCTGCAAAAACTCGAAGGGCACGGTCTGAATCCGTCGGGAGATGCCGACCGTCACGCGCTCATTCGACGGGTTTCTCTGGATTTGACCGGACTCCCTCCGACACCATCTGAAACCGAGGCTTTCATTCAAGACAAGCACCCTGATGCATACGAGCGGCTCGTGGACCGGCTGTTAAGTTCACCGGCCTATGGTGAACGCTGGGCGCGGGTGTGGCTTGACCTGGCGCGATACGCCGATTCCGCCGGTTATGGTTCAGACCCTCTTAGGATGAACATTTGGCCGTGGCGCGATTGGGTGATTGCCGCCTTGAACCGCAACTTGCCGTTCGACCAATTCACGATCGAGCAAATCGCCGGCGACCTCCTGGTCAATCCAGCGCCGGATCAACTCATCGCGACCGCCTTTCATCGCAACACAATGACCAACACCGAAGGAGGCACCGATGACGAGGAATTCCGGGTTGCGGCAGTGAAGGATCGAGCGAACACAACCGGACAAATCTGGATGGGTCTGACCGTCGGTTGCGCTCAGTGCCACACGCACAAATATGATCCGATCACTCAGAAAGAATACTACCAGTTTTACGCGTTCTTCAATCAGACCGAGGACAACGATCAGCCGGATGAAAAACCGACCTTGCCATTGCCGACGGCGGCAGAGCGCAAGAAAACGGACCAACTCAAGTCCCAGATCGCCGATCTCGAAAAAGAGCGCAACCGGATGACGCCTGAATTCGAGGCCGATCTAGGGTCGTGGAAATCCGCGCAAGCCCAGGGGACTCCTTGGACTCAGTTCACTCCGGTTCAGGTCACATCCGCAGCCGGTTCGATTCTCGTGCCCCTTCCTGACAACTCGATTTTGGCAGGCGGGACTTCACCGGAGACCGACACTTACACCATTCGTGTCCGAACTGAACTGACCAATGCCACGGCGTTCCGGATCGAGGTGTTGCCCGATATCAGCCTTCCAAACAACGGAGCCGGTCGTGCCGCTGACTCCGGCAAGTTCGTCTTAAATGAGTTTCAAATTGCGGTTCGATCTCCAAAAGCGGAGCCGCCGCGCGCGCGCTTTGTGCGGGTCGAGCTTCCGGGCAGCCGGCGCATTCTTTCGCTCGCCGAGGTCCAAGTCCTCAAGGGCAGTGACAACGTGGCGGTCACTGGCGACGCCACTCAATCCAGCACCAGCCGCGGTGCTGCCGCTGTGCGCGCCATCGACGGCAAAACGGATGGCGATTTCGAGTCTGGCTCGACCACGTTGACTGAACCCGAGGACAATCCGTGGTGGGAGCTTGATCTTGGCGCGGAGACGCCCGTGGAGGAAATCGTCATTTGGAACCGCACGGATCGCGGGTTCGGAACACGTCTCACCGATTTCAAAATCGTCGCGCTCGACGGCGATCGGAAAAAAGTTTGGGACAAGACTGTTGGCTCGGCGCCGAATCCCGTGGCGAACTTTCGGTTGCCGGAAGAGAAAACTCTCAAGCTTCAAAATGCTTCCGCGAATTTCAGCGAAAAGGATTTTGATATCGCCAAGGCAATTGACGGAAACGTGGAAGGCAAATCCGGTTGGAGTATCGGCGGAAGGACCGGAGCCGTTTACGCCGCGTCCTTCGAATTCAAAGACTCCACTTTAGGCGAGGTTGGATCGACGCTGATTTTCACGCTCGTTCAGAAATATGGGACCAATCATACCATGGGACGGTTTCGGATTTCAGCGACGACCCAGCAGTTGCCAGTGCGGGAAACTCCCGAGAAGATCCGGCTGCTCCTGGCGGTGGCGACGAGCGAGGGCACGGAGGAGCAGAAGCAGGAAGTGATCAATTATTACCGCGCGTTCGCTCCCTCGCTGGCGAAGGTAAACGAACGGCTGGCGACCCTTCGGAAAGACCTCGACGGCATTAAACCGGTCGCCCTTCCCATCCTGCGCGAACTCGTCGGAACCAAGCGCCGCGAGACGCATTTCCTGAACAAGGGAAACTTTCTCGATCCAGGGGACAAAATGGAGCCCGGAGTGCTCGCGGCGTTTCATCCGATGCCAGAGCAAGCTCCGACCAATCGTCTGGGTTTGGCTCAATGGCTGGTCAACCGGGAAAATCCGTTGACGGCGCGCGTGGCGATGAACCGATTTTGGGCGCGGCTGTTTGGCGCGGGCATCGTCGAGACCGAGGAAGATTTCGGCACGCAGGGCGCGCTGCCGAGCCATCCTCAACTGCTCGACTGGCTGGCGGTTGAATTCATGGACTCGGGTTGGGATATGAAAGCGATGCTCAAGCTGATCGTGATGAGCGGGACCTACCAGCAGAGCTCCCGGGTCACGCCGGAGCTATTGCAAAAGGATTCATTGAATCGACTCTACTCCCGCGGTTCGCGCCTCCGCCTCGACGCGGAGACCTTGCGCGATCAAGCCCTCGCTCTTAGCGGCCTGTTCAGCCGGAAGCTTGGCGGTCCATCCGTCTATCCGAGGCAACCGGACGGTCTCTGGCGCGCCGCGTTCAATGGCGAGCGGACGTGGGCCACGAGCAAGGGCGAAGACCAATACCGCCGCGGTCTCTATACGTTCTGGCGCCGAACCGTCCCCTATCCGAGCATGGCAACCTTCGACGCGCCCAGCCGGGAAACTTGCACCGTGCGACGGATTCACACGAACACGCCGTTGCAGGCGTTCGTCACGATGAACGATCCCGTCTATGTGGAGGCATCGCAAGCGTTGGGCCGTCGCATTATGGAAGGCGGGAAGACCCCAGCCGATCGGATCCGTTACGCACTGCTGCTCTGCTTGGCGCGGCCGCCGAGCGAGGAGCAAGTCCGCGTGCTGTTGGATCATTACGAAAAGGAATTGACTCATTACCGGCTGCATGAGGACGAGGCGAAAAAGCTGGCCACCGATCCGCTCGGTCCGCTTCCGGAAGGTTTGAGCGCCTCCGAAGCCGCGGCTTGGACCTCCGTCGCCAACGTGCTGCTCAATTTGGATGGCGTGCTGACGAAAGGGTAAGTTATTTGCTACTGACGTCCTGAAATAGCTATTCGATATGACTAAAGCGACACTCAGAAAGTTTTACGATTCGCCACAGGGTTTTCATCCTTTCCGCATTCATCTGACCAGCGGCAAGACCATGGAAATCCAGCATCGAGAGAATCTCTTTTTCACTAACGATCCGGACACGATCATCGTTACGCCGAAAGGTGACGACTATCCATTTAGCATCGTTTCGATTTCTGAGATCGCCGAACTCATTACCTTGCCGAAGCCCGGAAAGAAGCCCGTTCCGAAGCCATAGCTGATATCAAAATGAACGAAGCCAATCTTAATCTCGCTCAAGCTCGCGCGATCACACGTCGGCAGTTCTTCCAACAGACGGGGCTCAGCTTGGGCAGCATGGCCCTCGGTAGCCTCTGTTCCCGGCCGGGCTCGGCTCGCGCGAACATAGCGCAGACGGACAATGCGTTGGCGCTTCGCCCGCCGCATTTTGCCCCGCGAGCCAAGTCGGTGATTTACCTCCACATGTCCGGAGCGCCGCCGTCGCTCGATCTTTTTGATTGGAAACCGAAGCTTGCTGAACTCCACCTCAAGCCTTGCCCCGAGGAATTGTTGAAAGGGCAGCGCTTCGCGTTTATCAAGGGCGTTCCCAAACTCCTCGGCAGCCCCTACAAGTTCGCCCAGCACGGGAGGGGCGGCGCGTGGGTGACCGAGACGTTGCCACACTTCTCCCAGATCGTGGACGACGTGGCGATTATCAAATCGGTCTATACGGATCAGTTCAATCATGCTCCGGCTGAGCTGTTCATCTACACCGGTTCGCCGCGCGCGGGGTCCGCTTCCATGGGTTCGTGGATCACTTACGGAATCGGCACGGAAAACCAGGACTTGCCTGGGTTCGTCGTCTTGCTTTCGGGCGGGACAGATCCGACCGGCGGCAAAAGTTTGTGGGGCAGCGGCTTTCTCCCTTCCGTCTATCAAGGAGTCCAATGCCGCTCGGCGGGAGAACCGATTCTGTTTGCGAACAATCCTGCGGGGATGGACCGAGCCAGCCGCCGCCGAACGCTCGACGCACTCAATCAGCTCAATGAGATCGAAGCCCGGCAGTTTGGCGATCCCGAAACCTTGACTCGCATCGCGCAATATGAGTTGGCGTATCGGATGCAAATTTCCGTCCCGGAGGTCATGGATATTTCGAAGGAGCCGACGCACATTCAAGAGCTGTACGGTGCCAAGCCAGGGGAAGGCAGCTTCGCGAACAATTGCCTGCTTGCCCGCCGTCTGGTGGAACGGGGCGTTCGCTACGTCCAACTGTACGACTGGGGCTGGGACATTCATGGCACGGGGACGGGCGACGATCTCCTCAATCAATTTCCGAAAAAGTGCCGCGACGTGGACCGGTCCATGAGCGGCTTGATCAAAGATCTGAAACAACGCGGACTACTCGACCAAACGTTGGTGGTCTGGGGCGGGGAGTTCGGGCGGACCCCGATGAACGAAGCGAGAGGTGGCTCCATCTTCCTGGGCCGCGATCACCATCCTCACTGCTTCACAATCTGGATGGCCGGTGGCGGGATCAAACCCGGCATCAGCTATGGTGAGACCGACGAATTGGGCTATAGCGTTGTGGAAAACAAAGTTTCCATCCGAGACCTGCAAGCCACCGTGCTCCACCTGCTCGGGTTGGACGCTAATCGCCTGAGCTATCGGTCTCAAGGCTTGGATCAAAAGCTGATCGGGCCAACCGGAGAAGGCCAGATCCTTCGCGATATTTTAGCTTGAGGCAGAAGGACCCGCTGGAGAGATTCCTGTGACTTGATCGCCGTGATTCGGGAAGCGCTTGTTCCGGTAATGCTTGATCACGAATTCGTCGCGATCAAGGATGTTACCGACTAAATTGAATTGGTCTTCAAACGGCGGGAAGTTGGTATCTCCCTCCACAATCCTTTTCA
>CANLCA010000284.1 GCA_947487925.1 Verrucomicrobiales bacterium
AGAGGCAAGTTATTCTACCGGTTGATCCAGCAATCTGTCCAAGTCGAGCCTTCCCCCTACAAAAAAATGGTCGGCGGTAGGCCGTTGCCCGACTCCCTACCACAACAGGTTGGGGGTACTGTCGTCAATTGAATAGCCCTGTCAAACGATACGACTGCCGCACCGAAGGACTGTGTTTTGGGCACGCCCTGAATCTTGGGATTGTGGGTCGGAGCCAACGGCAATTCGGTGCGCCCGGAAATCAAGCACAGCCCTTTGGGGAAACTGGCGCGTGCGTCCCGAACTTCAACCGCATGCTGCTCACGCCAGAATTGACGGATGGTTTCATTTTCGACGAGAAGCTCGGCATTGACGCGGAATGTGAAATTCTCCGGACCAAGGCGGACTTCACTGCCGCTCGCTGTGCGCAGCCACCAGGCAGACTTGTCACTGGTTTTTCCCTCCGCTGGTTTGCCCCAGCGCAGGAATGGCGGTTGGGCAGTCCCGACTTGGTCGGAGAAACGCCGGACCGCTTCAAAGCCTGCGAGTTTGGTCTGTGCGGACGCCCCGTTCATCTGCTGCCAGAAGTCTTCGCGCTTGCGTGCGTTGTTGGCGTCTCGGTCGGCACGCTTCTTCTCTGGCATCGGTGCGTCTGGGTCGGGATCGAGGCCGAACACAGCGGTCAATCCGTCCGCCAGGAATTCGGAAACACCGCCAGCGACTTTCGGCCTGGTAGTCTGAGGGCAACTAAACTCCTTGCCGCGCTTGTCATCGCCGGTGGCCTGCGGCCCGGAACCAAGTAGATTGCCGTTGGCGTCGAGTTCAATAATCCAGCGAACGGCCTTGGGCGCGAAGGCCAGATCGACGAGCAGTTTACGGGAAATCGCGAAATCGTAGAGATGTTTAAGCAACATGATCAGTTTCCTCCGGTGGTTGAGGTCAGGATGCGGACGCGATCGGGATGGCAATCGAGTTTCGATTGCTCAATGCGGGCGTGGAAGAAGGTGGGTTGGGGTTTGATGGGCGGGCGGGTCCATCGCGGGCGGTTGGCCGTGAATTCTTTTCGCCGCCTGGTCTGTTCGCCTTTCTTCAAATCCGCCAGCGTTAGCTCGAAATCGCGCGCCTGCTCCGCTTCCTCGCCGGGATGCAGCCAGCGAAAACCTTCCGCACGTTCGCGATGATCGAAGACGTCGTAGAGCATCAAGCCGATGTCTTCGTTGAATGGCTCGGCGATCCGGTCAAGTTCACTGGTGCGTCGTGCATGGGCGGAATCGGCGTCTGGTTCCCACTCGAAGTCGGCGGCGAATTCCCTCATGCCGAGTCCGGGACGATGGAAGCATTTGCCGGAACGGCTGCGGCGCTCGATTTCGTCCAGGTATTTTTCCAGTTTGTCCTCGGGACGATTGGCCAGCGGTGTGAGGCGGACTTCGGCGGTGATGATGTATTCCACGTTTTGCAGGGCAAGCATGTTGCGCTGTGTGCCGTCCTCTGCGCCGCCCCCCGCCTGGATGGGTGTGGTCTTTTCCGGTGAGTTCATCCACGTCTTGGCGCTGTCGAGACTGATGACCTTGGTGACTTCGTTGCGCCGGAATGAGACCCAGCGGCCGCGCCTCAGGACGCGAATGCAGTCGATGAGATAGAACATCTGCGGCTCCCAGAAGACGGCTTCGAGGATGCCGCGCGCGGCGGAGGGTGTCATGACCGGATAGCTGACGCGTTCGACTTTCATCTCTGGGCGGGTGAAGCAGGCAAAGTCGCCCCAGACACGGAGGGTGATAAGGTTGGGTGGTTTCATGTTAAGAAGGTTTCAAGCGGCAGTTTATCGATCAGCAGCCCGAGGTCGGGATGGTAGAGGCCCTCGTTGAGAACGAACAATTCGAGGTTCGGTAGCAACGGACGGATGTGTCTCATCGCCTCAAGCTGTTGGAACTTGTGCGAGTGGACGTTGACCATGAGCCGTTGGAGCCGACGGAGGTCATCGCGAGTGAAGCGCGACTGGCCGGAAGCAAGTTGCCGATTGCGAATCTCTTCGATCAGCGGTGCGGCGAATTTCCGCCCTTGGGTGTCGCTCGCGACGATGACGGGTTGGCCGGAGTCGTCGATGACCTTTGCCTTACGCGCGACTTCTCGAAATCGCAGCAATGCACGATCTTCCTGAATCGAAGTCTCGCCCTTGCGCGCGTAGTCGGTATTCACCACCTGATAGAGCGAATCGAAGTAGCGTGCGAACAAGCCAGAGTCGGTCGCGAGACTTTCGGAGGCGCTGTCACCCAAGCCAGCCAAGGAGATGACTGCTTGATCCGCAGCAGCGCGGTAGACACCGGGAGGGAGTTTGTGGTCCGCCGGCCGGAAAACGTGCATCGCGCCCGCCGCAAGACGGCCCTCGCGATTGCAGCGACCGGCCACTTGAACAATGGAATCCAGCGGCCCCATCGCGCGCCAGACAACCGGGAAATCGACGTCCACCCCGGCTTCGATAAGTTGAGTGGAGACGACACGGCACGGTTGGGCGGAGGCCAGTCGTTCTCGGACGTGCTGGATCAGCTCCAGCCGATGCTGCGGGCACATGGCGGCGGACAGATGGATGGGACGCTCGTCAGTCCGCAGGCGCCTGGTGAGTTCTTCCCAGAGCGCGGCGGCGTGGCGGGTCAGGTTCACAACGCACAGCGCTTGGGGCGAAGCAGCAAGTCGGTCGGCAAGTTCAGGCCAATCGAGCGTTTCATCGGCGCGCGGCAGGTGGTAGTTCACTCGGCGCAGGCGACGGAACAATTCGGGCGGTTCGGGCGCAAGCTCGCGCAACTCATCGGCGGCGAACCCATCCGGCAAGGCGGCACTGCGACGAAACGCCGGTTGCGTGGCGGAACTAAAGACGAAGCTGACGCCGTAGTGGGTAGCGAGTTCGCGGAACACATTGAAGGTTGGTTTGAGGAGATCTGCAGGGAGCGTTTGCACCTCGTCAAAGATCACCACCGAGCGGGCTATCCGGTGGAGCTTCCGGCAGCGCGAGGGATTGGCGGCGAAAAGTGATTCGAGAAACTGGACTGAGGTGGTAACAATGACCGGCGCATCCCAATTTTCCGCGACCAGTTCGAGGCGCGACTTTTCCTCCTCCGACGCGTCATCGCGCGGTTTGACGGTCGAGTGGTTTTCCAACACGACGTCGTCGCCCAGGATCCGGCGGTATTCTGCGGCGTTTTGCTCGATAATCGACAAGTAAGGGATTACGACGATGACACGGCGAAGTCCGTGGGCTTTCGCATGGGCCAAAGCGAACGCCATCGAAGCCAGTGTCTTCCCGCCACCGGTCGGCACAGTCATGGAAAAGAAGCCGGTCGTCAGCGATGCCCTGTCAATGGCAGTGTCGAAGATGCGGTTGCGGAGAACAGCCAGAGGGCTTTCAGGGTTCGCCTCGGTCTTGCGTCGACGTTCCACCTGGATTTGTGCCAGCAGTTGCTCCGCCTCCAGAACTCGGTCGGGAGGCGGAGTTTTTGGCCAGCAAGCAGAATCCAGCCGATCCGCATCCACGAGGCATGAGAAGAGAAGTCGGGAGCACAATTCAGCAGCAAACTCTTCTTTCACCCAAGAGGGAAGTGCCGGTGGGGACGGCAAAGGTCCAAGTTCGGTTTCCAGGCGGACGACCAGTTGCGGCAGGGTCTGCGTAATTCGCAGTGCGGGTTTGGCCAACATTCCATGCAAGTCGCCGCAATCATGCAACCCGGCGTGATGTCCAGCAATCGGTAGCGTTGAAGCCAGACTCCTTTCCATCGCCCACGCCGCGCCGAAAATTGCGTGCTGAGTCTCGACACTACTGCAGCGCTCCCCGCGCAGGTACGCTTGAAACTCATCGCGGTATTTCCCCAAATCATGCAGCAGCCCGGCCAGTTCGGCTTCTGCGTCGAGACCGAGCGGCGCAGCGAACTGTTTTGCCAAGCGGGCGACCTCACGCAGATGGACGTGCAAAGGCTGCCAGCGACTCGTGTCGGGGTCGCGGGTTCCGTCCGCCCGTTCCGCCGTGCGTGCGAAATAGTCCATGATGCCTTCTGCCTCGTTGCTTCCGGTGGGAGGCTCGAGTGTGCTCTCACTATCTTCCCACCTCAAGCGTCGATTCATGTTTGCGATGAAATTTATCTTGATGGGTAGGACTTAACGAGCTTTGGGCTTATGGGTCTCGCGGTGCGGACGTAAAGCGGTTTTGCCAAATGGCAACGAGCGGCTGCCAATCGGATCGATCCGCGGCTTCGAGGGCGCGAAAGTAGGCCTGGCGTTCCGATTCTCGAACCGGTGCCAGGACGACTCGGGGCAGGTCAAGTCGGAGAAGCAATTCCAGAAGGAACAGACGGATGCTGCGTCCGTTGAAGTCTTGAAACGGGTGGATGGTCAGGAACCGGCCTTCGGCAAAGGCGAGTAATTCCTGAGTGAGGTCACCGATCGCAGCGGAGGCGACGGGCCAAAGGGTCCGCGCCGTAATTCCGCATGAGGACAGGAACCTCATGGGGCGGTGGTGCCGTCAGCTTGCCCACGCGCACTTCAATCGTTCGCCATCTTCCGGCCCAGTCGGGCACGAGGTCGGCGCAGATTCGGAGGTGGAACTCCGCGGGAAGACGCTCGTCGAGGGGCCATGCGGCAAACTCAGATTGGTAGAGGGCTGTTTCGAGGCGAAGAACGTGCTCGGCCAGCAACGGGGCTACTTCGGAGCAGGAGAGGACACCTCGGGTGGTTTCGATGAAGAGGGTGGCGCGATCTGGTCGAGAATCTCTTGGAGGCGTCGAATCTCCACCGGTTCTTGTTCGAAGGCCATGCTCTGGGCCACATCCTGAGGAATCGCCTGCCAGCGGCGACGGAGTTTCTCCTCCGCTGGGAGGCGTCGCCATTGGTGGATGGTCTCGGTCCAGTTCATCGGGCACAGGTTACATTCTGTCACAGGGATTTCAACCAGTGTGACAGGGCGTGGCCGTTCATCAAAGAAACAATGGTGGGGGAATGCTGGTGGTTGTCCTGACAGGGCAATACGTACGGTTGCTGGCGGTGATGAGGGAGGCGTGGTTCATGGTCTTTCCTTGCCTGCCGGTTCCGGACGGCGCTGTTTCCAGACATCGCG
>CANLCA010000285.1 GCA_947487925.1 Verrucomicrobiales bacterium
CCCAGAGTCGGCAAGGGGCTGAGTCTTCACTACAACGCTTTTAGAGGTTTTGAACAATGGAAAACCTCGCTTTTGCTGGGAAATCCGATCGGGTCACTCGTGTTTTTTCTTAAAAACCCGGTCCAGTATAGAAAGTTGGGCTAGTTGAGAGAGGCTCCACGAGGAACGAGGCAGTTTCCATTCGATCTGGTGAGCGACTTGGGAAGATTTTATCGCCAGGGCTTTGCGGCGGTTCACCCAGGGCAACAGTCGATTCAATGTCGATGGATGATGGCTTAACGCAAGGCACGTTTTCGCAGAACGTTCTGCAAGTGGTCCCAACGGCTATCCCAATCCGTCCAGGACCATTCCCAAACTTCACCCTTATAATCGCTCCGAGCTGACGGAAGCATCGCGGCATAACCCGCCGCTGCTTTCTCCAGGGCGGGGTGGTCCTGCCATTTCAGCAGCGCCTCCATGAGACAAAGGCTATTTTCTGGAAATCCTGGACCGATTTCAACGGCCCGGGCCAGGTGCTTTCTGGCTTTGGCCCGATTTCCCACGCTGACAGGCCAGCCTGGTGCTTCAAAATAGAGCAACCCCAGGGCGCGATCGGGCCCGCCGTGGTCGATCTTGGGATCTAAATCAATCGCCATTTGGAAGTGTTTTTCCATTTCGTCGACGAGGCTAAGGGCGCCCAAAGTCTTGGTCCGCGCCAATTGCCCCAAGTTCACCCCCAGGTAGTAACGAGCCCAAGGCTGCTTGGGTTGCGCCAGCAGAAGCTTCCGGCAAGCTTCGATCCCCTCCTTCGCGAGTTCGGAGCGACTCGCGGTGGTGGATGAAAATTCCGCAAGTTCGAAGCATGCTCGACCCAATTTCCATGCGTTTTCCACGGCCTCGGATGCTGGGAGCGTGGTGTTTGTTTGAGCGGCTCTGCGCGTTGACCAATCCTCCCGCAACCGGATCTCTAACCGAGCTCGAATGGCCTCAGTGTCCCCACCTTCCAACGACTCGAGGCCTGGTAACCCCGCCACAATAAGGAATTTCCAGAGCGCCATCCAGACCGGAAAACCGTGCCGAGGTGCCGTGGAACCCGATGTTGCGGCATGAAGTAACCGGGACGCAAACAAGCCCTTTCGCCGAGATCTGGCCGGCGCCGAGGACGGTGTGGGCGTGCTCTCGATTCCAACTTTCTTAGGTGTTGCGAAACCGGGCATGGCCGAACTATATTGGCGGGATGAATGGTAGCTACAATCGTGCCAGCAGGCGAATAATTTCTTTTATAGGCTCCGGACCAGGCGAGTGTCAGAGCCAGGACTGCGGGGATTTCTTCTCGCTGCGCCAAGTTGTTCAGACCCGTGGCATGGTGCTGATGAAGGGTTGATCTTCCGCGGATCCTCCCACACGCAGACTCCAAGCCTAGCGCACACCCATCAACTCCACGCCGCTTTTATGAGATTTCCACTCGCGCTCACTGTCAAGATCGCGAACCACATTATTAAGCACAAGCTTCGCCGCACCCCAAAATTTGCGATGGTGCTGCAGCTTGAACCCCTCCACACCTGCAATCTCACTTGTACCGGCTGCGGCCGAATCCGTGAGTATTCAACAAGCCTCAAGGACATGGTTCCACTGGAAACTTGCCTCGCGGCGGCTGAAGATTGCGAAGCCCCCATGGTGAGCATCTGCGGGGGGGAACCCTTGATTTATCCCAAGATCGAAGAGCTGATCGCGGGCCTGCGTCAGCAAGGTCGCATCATTTACGTCTGCACGAATGGCGTTTTCATGCGCAAAAAGATGCGCGACTACATGGCCGCCAACTTCAACGTCAAGATGGAGGCCGCACTGCAAAAGCTGGTCCAGGAAGAGCTCGTCACCGAGAAGGAAGCCGCGCAGATACGAAACGCCCCTACCGAAGCTCGATCCAAAACAGTCATCGCTCCGTCCAAATGGATGTATTGGAATGTGCATGTGGACGGACTGGAATACACACACGATCTGATCGTGGAACGGGAAGGGGTGTTCAAGGAATGTGTCGCCGCGATCAAGATGGCCAAGATCCTTGGTTACCAGGTCGCCACGAATACCACGGTCTACAAAGAAACAGAAGTCCAGGAGCTCGAGGATATGTTCAAGTTCTTGAGCTGGCTGGAAGTGGATGGGCACACGATTTCCCCGGGCTACGATTACGATGCCGCCAAAAAGGACATGGTCAAACGATTGGGACGGGATCCCAAGGAGTTCTTCATGACCCGTGAGTTCACTCGGAAGAAGTTCAAGGACATCCAGCGTTGGGGCGAGATGTTCACAATCTTCGGAACCCCGGTTTACCAGGAGTTCTTGGCGGGGAAAAGGGAGCTGACCTGCACGGCATGGGCCATCCCCACCTACAACGTTCGAGGGTGGAAGGCTCCATGCTATTTGATGACCGACGGGCACTACCCCAGCTACCAGGAGATGCTCTCGAAGGTGAACTGGGAAACCTACGGCGTCGTGGATGGAGTGGCGCGTGATCCACGGTGTGAAAATTGCATGGTCCATTGCGGCTACGATCCCAGCGGCGCGCTCAGCACCAAACCTCGCGATACCTGGTTGAATTTCAAATACAACTTTTTTTCAAAACCCAAACCGTGGGCCGAAGGATACAAGATCAACGCCTTAAACGGGGTTTCGGCAGGCAAAGGACATCTTGCGGAAGCGAAGGCCGCAGTCAATAAGGAGCTCGCCGGGTCCAAGTCAGCTTTCCAACGAAACGGCTCCCACACCCACACCCTTGATGAAGAGGGCGCAGGAGGGGGATGCTCGACCGACCCTGCCCAAACTTCACAGCGCGACGACTTGCTCGCAAAGCTGAACCAACCAAAATAAGTCGGATCCCCCCGTTCTCACCTTAACCTTACTGTCGTCACCCACTGTTTCATGAGCCGATCACTCTTTCTCTCTCCCCCGAGTTTCGACGGATTCGACGGAGGGGCAGGCGCCCGCTATCAGGCCCGACGCGAAGTCACCAGCTATTGGTATCCCACGTGGCTCGCCCAACCGGCGGCCCTGGTCCCCGACTCCAAACTGATGGACTGCGCGCCTCACAATATCGGAATCGACGCCTGCCTTCGTGAGGCTAAAAACTTTGACCACATCATCATCAACACGTCGACCCCCTCCTTGAAGAACGACTGCAAGGTCGCCGAAGCCATCAAAAAAGCGCGACCTGAGACAAAGATCGGATTCGTGGGAGCCCACACCGCCGTGCTGCCGAGCGAAACTCTGAAGGCATCGTCCGCAATCGACTGGGTGGGACGAAAGGAATTTGACTTCACATGCAAGGAGGTGTGCGAGGATCGACCCCTGGCGACTATCAACGGTCTCTCCTTTAAGAATGCGGATGGAAAGATCATTCACAACCCGGAGCGTGAAATGATCGCGAACATGGACAGTCTGCCCTGGGTCGCGGACGTCTATAAGCGGGACTTGCAGATTGAGAAATACTTCATCGGCTACCTCCTCCACCCTTATGTGAGCCTTTACACCGGGCGCGGATGCCCCGCGCAATGTACTTTTTGCCTCTGGCCCCAAACCATTGGTGGCCACAAATACCGGGTGCGCTCGGCTCAGAACGTCGCCGACGAGATGGCCTATATGAAGAAGATATTTCCCCAAGTTAGGGAATTTTTCTTCGATGACGACACCTTCACCGCCAACCTTCCGCGCGCGCGCGAAATTGCCAAAAAGCTTGGCCCGCTGGGTCTGACATGGTCCTGCAACAGCCGGGCGAACATCGACTACGACACCATCAAATCTTTCAAGGACAACGGGCTCCGATTGTTCCTCGTGGGCTACGAGTCAGGCAATGCTGATATCTTACAGCGCATCAAAAAGGGAGTCACGCTCGAGGAAATGCGGCAGTTCACCAAGGCCTGCCACCGGGCTGGCGTCGTGATCCATGGGACGTTCATCCTGGGTTTGCCTGTCGAAACGCGAGAGACCATCGAAAACACTCTCCGATTTGCCCAGGAACTTGATGTGTTCAGCATCCAGGTAAGCCTAGCCGCCCCCTATCCTGGCACCGAATTGTACGAGATGGCGCGTCAGAACAGCTGGTTCTCGAAAAAAGACAAATCGGATATCGTCCACCAGGATGGATTCCAGCAAAGCGCACTGGAATACCCTGGATTGGATAAGGAAGCGATATTTGAAGCTGTGGATCGTTTCTACAGGGCCTATTATCTGCGACCAAAACCGATCCTCAGGATTATCAAGACCATGCTTGAGGACAAGGACGTGTTCGTGCGCCGTTGCCGTGAGGGTTACGAATTCTTCCGCAGCCTCCGACAGCGAAAAGAGGATCTTGCGGCCTCACGTTCCCCGGCATCAAGCGCTGCCGCCGCCTAAAAAAGATGCCGGCTCGTTTCACGGATGCCGATCCAACAACGCATGGACCAGTGAGCGCGGACCCGCATGTTTTGTCGATCATCCGTCACCCCAGCTTTTCTGGAGCAGGGGAATCCGACCCTGTTCCTGACTCCCCGACATATCGATGAATACGCAGCAACTTCGAGATTCGTGCGCCTTGAAGCTCGAGGCTTCCGCGCCTCGCATCAACCATATCAAGGCCTTCGTGGGCCTCGATGGTTTCGTGGATGAAATCATCCATGTCGTGGACAAGCGGACGGATTCCGAGAATTTCCAAAGGCTTCCCACGATCAAGAGACTGGCGGAACGTATGGCCGCCGCAGCAGGGAAAAGCACCAATATCGAACTGATCACCAAGATTATAAAGTTGGGCGGCAACGGCCCCATTATGGCTAACGCGCTCGCGAGCCTCGGACTGCGCGTCACCTACCTCGGTACCCTCGGATATCCGGATCTCCACCCCGTGTTTAAGAAGTTCGCCCAAAACGCGGATGTCTTTTCAGTCGCCGAAGCGGCGCATACCGACGCTTTAGAGTTCGATGATGGCAAATTGATGCTGGGAAAGATGGTTCCGCTCAACGACATGACATGGGCCAATATTCAGGGTCGCTTTGGCCTTGAAAAATTTACCGCTCATTTCAGTGGTTCCCAGTTGGTGGCCTTCGTGAACTGGACCATGATTCCCC
>CANLCA010000286.1 GCA_947487925.1 Verrucomicrobiales bacterium
CCATCGTCGTCGCCCTTGCCTCCATCTTTCTGAAGCGCCTCGTTCGATCGGATCTCGCTATGACTGGGGAAATCAGTCTTCGCGGCCGGATTTTACCGGTGGGTGGAATCAAGGAAAAAGTCTTGGCGGCATCACGAGCGAAATTGAAGCAAGTCATTTTGCCAGCACGCAACCGCAATGATTGGCTCGAAGTTCCAGCGGAAGCCCGCCAGAAACTTAAGGTCCACTTCGTTCATCACATCAGCGAGTTGCTTCCTCTGGCCTTGCACCCCAAATGAATCAGACTCGCTTCCTCCTCTTCCTGCTCGTAGCCGCAGCGTGCTGCTCTGGTCCGGTTTACTCCGCTCAGCGCGAGTTCGGCAAGATCCTGGATGCTCGCGAAGGTAAAGCGCTCGCGGAGGATGTGATCGCTCAACGGCCGGAAAAAGACGCGGTCTTTTACGGAACTCTCAAGATGCGCGACGGTGATGGGAGACGCCGCCACGTTCCCATCAAGTATGCGATCAAGGTCGGCGACGACGGTTGGCAAGGCGTTTACGAAACGCAGGCGACCAACGGATTGCCGGCGCAGCGGTTGGCCATAATTCATAAACTCCGACAGCCAACTCAATATATTCTGACGCCGATCGCGAGTGCAGGGATTTCCGCTCCAGACTCGAGCGTGCTGCGCGGTCCCGATGCGTCTATTCCTTTTGTCGGCTCTGATTACTGGCTCTCAGATCTAGGTTTGGAATTCCTTCATTGGCCCGATCAACGACTCATCAAAGATGCCAAAATTTCGATGCGGTCGAATCGCTCGTGCAAAGTTTTGGAAAGCACAAACCCAAACCCAACACCAGGCGACTATGCCCGTGTCGTCTCATGGCTCGATGCTGAGAGTGGCGCGCCGATTTATGTCGAAGCTTACGGGAAGGATACCAAACTGTTGAAGATTTTCTCGTTGCATAAGTTCCAGAAAGTGAACGGTCGATGGCATCCGACGGACCTCGAACTTCGCAACGAGAAAACGGATTCTCGAACGAGCTTGCAGCTTCAGTTTGAAACCGAATGAACGTTGGCTCGACCCACCTCGCGCTCTACCGCCCAATGCTACCGCACCTTGTCCAGCATCTTGAGCGCAGTGGCCTTGTCGATGGACACCACCATTGCCTTGCCGACGAAGCCGCGCCCGAGGAAATGCTGCGCCATGTCCTTGGCCACCGTCTCCAACCGGTCGTCGCGGGTGAGGGATATGGTATTGCCGACTCGAACTCCTGTTCGAGCCGCAGCTCCAGCATGCGGTTTTCGTAGAGGAGCGGCACCGTCGCACCGCCCTCGACGGATTGCTGGAAGTCGTTGATGGAACTGACCACACCGCGCGCGAACGCGAGTCGTAACTTGGGGAAACTTACTGGTGGCGGGCTTGGGAAGCCAAATCGCCGAACACGCCATTCGTCCGTTCCACGTCCACGATGAGCGGCGTGTCGGTGAAGACTGGAACAACTCCTTGGGCAGTGCCTCGCGCATGTTCAACGCCAGCGTATCGTATCGGCTGCGGTCCGCCTCATCGGTCAGGACAATCTCCTCGGGCCGGTCGCCGAGCACGGGCATCACCTCTCCACTCGTAGCAGCCGGCGTGAGTCGGCTCACTTCTTTCCCACCCGCCGGAGGAGTTTGAGAGAACTCACGTCCGCTGCTGCGATGGATTTGGAATAGCGTCGCGCTGGAGTTGTTCACACCGGAGAACTGGTGGTTCTGCCCCATGATTTTCACAAGTCTCGACTTGCGCTCCGAGAACATCGTGAAATTCTCCACCAGGTCGAGCAGCCGCGTCCGGTCGCACGTCCCGCGCAGCATCACCTCCAGCGACCGTGGGAGGTTCGAATGCAGAAGTGCGAAAGTTGAATTCCAGCCCGAAACTCGCCGTTCGGAATTCGCAGGGTTCGACAATGGAATTTCGTCATTCGTCATTTCAGCGTCGCGTTGAACCAGAGCAGCGCCGGGATCTGCTGCTTGTAGTGCGTCAGGTTCTCGTCGAACGCCGCGCGCGTCGGCACGCCGGGCTTCTTCAACTCGCAAGAGTTCAGTCGCCACAAAGTGAAGTTCAACGCCGCCCCAAAGCTCACCCACGCGAGGTAAGGCGCAAGCAGCCACGCGGCGGGGCGACTCGCGTTACGAAAGACCACAAGCGTCGCGGCAATCGCCATCCACAGGAGTGTGATTTCTGCAAAAGCAACGCTTGGCCAGTGCAGCCCGAAGAACAGCGGCGTCCAAGCAGCGTTCAAAACGAGCTGCGTGAAGAACAACGCGAGCGGACGGCGTTGCCGGCGTATCCTCCACGCTTCCACACCAGCCACGCCGCCACCTCCATCATCGTATAAAGCGCCGACCATACCGGACCGAGTATCCACCCCGGCGGATTCCACCATGGCTTGTTCAGCGTGGCATACCATTCGCCCGGCATGAAAAAGGCGCCGAGCGAGGCGGCGCTGAAACAACGAACCAACCATTCCTCCAGGACCAAGGCTGCCCTCAGACGCGACGGAGTTGGAACCTTGACTTCGGGGCCGTTGACGCTGCCGACCGCGCTCGAGGAGGAGATTCTTCAGCGCTTCTCGTATTCCTTGAGGAAGCCGATGAACGCGTGGCGGTGATCCTCCTCCCCGCCGGGAACGCCGATGACCATGCCTTGCTTCACATAGTCCACGACGTCGCAGAGCTTGATGATTTTGTTGTATTGCGCGATGGTGCCTTCCTCGGCGGCGAAGACACCTTTGATGACTTCCGAGCGCAGGTCGTCGAGGTTGACGGAAGCCGCGATGTAATTCTGCACCCTCTCCAGCTCCATGGCGTAAGAGGGGCAGAGTTCCTTGATGATGCCTTTGTTTTTCAAATGGGAGAAATGTGTTCGCTTCGGACTTCGCATTCATGTCGTCGCTTCTTACCTCTTTAAAGTCGCTATAGACACCCGGATCGACTTCGAAGCGCGCCAGCCAGGGTCCGGCAAAGCGCCATTCGCCGCCCAGCTTCAACGCCAGTCCGTGAACTTCGTTGGGAATGGGGGGCTCCAGCCGGGACTTCGAATCGCGAATGACGCCACTCCGCACCCATCAACCAGGAATAACTCTCGCCAGCGCGAATCGTGCCGAGCCAGCCCGCTCTCGCGTGCAGCTCATCCATTTTTCCAAAGGGAGTTCCCCCCTGAGAAATTGCCGCTGGCAACGAATAGGAAACCTCGGCCCCCAGCGCCTGATTGAAGTCCGCTAGCAAGGGGTGGACTCGGGTCTGAGCCCAGGACATCATTGGCACCGCCATCAAGACTGCGAGGGTAAAGTATTGTTTATGGCTTTTCATGGAAATGGTTGAGTGATGGGATCCGCCGTCTTCGTCCAGCGAAAGGCCATGCAAAGCTTGGGACAACTCGCAGAAGCTTGCGGGCGCGCAACTAGAAACACTTTCCGCGCTCGGGGAACTCCTTGTGCCTGCCGCTTGAAAACCGCGCCGCCACCGCGCTCATTTGCTTGCGGAATCCGTCGCAACTCCTGGATTTAAACTCCGATGGCTCTCCAACTCTGCTTCCAACTCTGGCTCCCTCACAAAATCTTTTCCGGAGTTTCTCAGAACTGCCTTCCCGGGCTCTCAAAGCAAAGCGCAGAGGCTCTACTGAAATCCAAGCGCTTGTTCAACCACGGATAGCTTCGGCGCTCCGCTTCGCTCCGGCCAAAGCTATCCGTTCTTCGTTAGGCGGTGACCCTGATGCACTAGTCGTCATGCGAGGTGTCTGGTCGGCGCTGCGCAACGTGCCAAAGCACACCGGACGGGTCGATTACGTAGGCGACCCGGAGGCCCCAGGGCTGGACCGCCGGTGGTTTTGGTGCAGGCACGCCGAATCTTGTGGGCAGATCGAGTGATGAAACATGAGTCCACCAAGAATCAAGATCGTCCACCATGAGTTGCATCATGAAGTTTTCTGCCCATTCCTTCTGGAAATACTTTTGAAGGATGAAGCCGCTCGCTCCAATTCGGAAGATCGCCGCCTCGCCATCGAGCACCTTCGTAAAACCCAGCGTTTCATAAAACCGCTTGGATAAGTCAAAGTCTTTTGCCGGCAGGAAAGGCCGGGCAATCTCTGTGCCAGCGGGGACTGATGCATTCATAGTAGTTTCACTCACGTAACAGCCAACGATCAAGCTCACCGACAGCCGCCGATAACCCGCAAGCGTCGGCAGACAATCCGGCGCTCGACAACCGGGACGTACCCGAAAACACGACGGCTAGCGGCTGTTCGGTGGAGCGTCTTGTTCGGCGAGTTCATCATCAGTGGCTCGATGTGGCCGACTCGCGGTCCACAGTAATCCGGCTGATCAAAAGAGCGGAAAGCACATCGTATCGCTCGTCGTCGCCGAATACAAAGATCCGCCCTCCGGCGGGCGGGACGGCAATATGGTCAACGGTCGGCACACGCAACTCGCCGCCATCGGCCAAATGGATGGTGAACGGCACAAACGGCACCGCGTGAACAAGTTTTCGAATGTCGGAGGTCATAAGATACAAACGACGCTACCTCGACGATGGACTGAAATCAAGAGGACCGCATCCCGCACCGGGTAAGCCCGAGCGGTCACCCGCTCAGGCCCCCCTCAGAACCGTACGTGAAAGTTTCCCTTCATACGGCTCAAGCCTTTCAATGGACATATCCGGTCTGGCATGTCCCGGCCAACTCCAAGTGGAGCAACCTTTGCGATACTCACCGACGGCCGAATCGCGCAGCGCTCTTGACGCGGGCTCCGAGACGCACTAATCGACTGGCGTCGATCATCATTTGCTTTTCTCAGTTCAAACGGTTCCATTGAATTTCTGACAATGAAAGACCAGATCGACGTGGGCGCATCCGCTCGATTACAGAGCGGCTTTAGCTTGCTCGATCCTCTCAACGCCGTCTCCCCTGGGCCTGCCTTGCGGTGGGCTTGCCTTGGAACAGCCAAGGCGGGATTGAACTCGAAACGGCTTTTCCATGTTCCACGTTTGTCACAGGACGGGTTAGGTCCACTCTGTACACCGGCGGTGCATCATTCGCGTCGGGCCACGTTAGA
>CANLCA010000287.1 GCA_947487925.1 Verrucomicrobiales bacterium
GAATTAGAGCTGTGATGTCGCAACAGTTTTCGGAACCGTTTGGTCATGGTCGACTCGACAACCTCGTGCGGCTTCGTGATGACGGATGTCGCGACGCCCGCATGTTTTTCCGCCGCCAGGATTCCAGAATTTGGACCCATGACACTGATGGTCGTGGCCCAACTGTCTGAAGTCATGCAGTCCTTGGCGACCACGGTCACCAGGCCGTGGTCTGTCAACCCCAGGCCTGTTTTGGGATCGAGAATATGAGAATAGCGTTTACCCTCGATCTCAATGTGTTGGTAGAGATCCCCTGAAGTGGACAGGGCTTGATTTTTGATTGAAACGATGTCGCCTGACGAGGGTCCCAGGAGATCATGTTGGCCTACGGCGATCTCCCATCCCGCTTTTCCTGGGGGTGGATCACTGACCGCGATGTCACCTGCCGCGGCCACCAAGGCCCTGCGAATACCGTGCTTTCTCAACACACGAAGGGCCTCGTCCACGGCATAGCCCTTTGCGATGGCACCCAGGTCCAAACGCATCCGTGGCGCTTTGAGCAAGGCGGAGCGTCGTTTTGGATCGAGCAGCAGAAACTGATAACCGACTGATTGCCTCAACTCGGCGACCTTTTCTGGGGGCGGCAGTTTGTGTTCACGGCGGGCCTTGCGCCAAAGACTCGTCAGAGGTCCGACCGTGACATCGAACGCACCGTCCGTTTCCCTGGCCAACTCCTGGGCGCGGCTGAGGCCGTGCCAGAGTTCAGCACTGAGCATTCTGGGATGACCGGACCCGGAGCTCCTCGATAAAGCACTGAGCTCGCTATCAAATTCGTAGTCGCTCAAGATCTGGTTGAGCGCTTCAACACGTTCGAAGGCCTTCTGGGAGGCTATTTCGGCCAGTTCACCGGATTTCGCATAGAGGACGATCCTGAAGGGCGCTCCCATTTCAGGCCTCGAGAATTCGAACCGTTCCAGACGGGCGGCGTGGGAGCTGACGGGAAGAAGCATCAGCACCAGGATCGTGAAGACGGTTTTCCTAACGTTAGGGAAGTGCTTATTGGTATTGGTGTTGGCTTGAGATAGGAAGTCTGGAGCATTCATGGGGTTGGATGGGCATGGCGTTGCCTATCGGCTTCGTAGAAAAACACGCCAGCCGCGCTGGCCACGTTCAGCGAATCGATTTGATGGTGCATGGGGATGGAGGCGTGCGCATCACATAATTGGAGGGTGCGTTCTGTGATCCCGCGCCCTTCCCCCCCAAAGACGAGGCATGTTCCGCTTCGAAACTCCGCATCAGCAAGACTTCTTTGTTGAGCTGCTGGGTGGGCCGCCACGCATCGGATGCCTCGTGCCTTTAATCGTCGCAACGAGGAGGACAGATCCAAGGTCTCCACCACTGGAACCTTGAAGATGCCTCCCATCGAATTTCTCACTGCACGTCTCAGGTAAGGACTGCAACACGTTTCCCCTACTATCACCCCATCAAGTCCAAAGGCCGCGGCATTACGAATCAGGGCACCCACATTTTCAGAATTCGCGATTTCCTCGAGGGCGGCAAACAATGGATTGGGCATTGCCTTGGAAATCAAATCCTCGAGCAACACCGGTGGTGGAACCAACCCGATTGCGAGCACGCCTTGGTACATGGCATAGCCCGTGAGATTCTCCAAGACATGCTTGGCTGCTACATAGATCCTGACTGGATCACTTCGAACCTGGAGCGCCACCTCGAATTCTCCCAAGCGCTCTGGCAGAACGAGCAGGGATTGGATTCCGAAATGACTTTGTATCAACCGATGCACCACTTTGTCGCCTTCCGCGACGAAAATGCCTTTGAGCCGGTGTTCCTCCATTCGCCGCATGGTACGGTAAGGCTCCATTTCGGGAAGGTCCAGATTCTCAATGGGCAGGATGGGATGCATGGAAAAAAATGGGACGCGAAGCGACGCGTCCCATCCAATTGTTTGTGGAGAAGCCTAGTGACTAGACTTTCGCGGGCACAACGAATGGGGCCCGATAATCCCGTGTCAGCATTTCGTTGGCTTTGGCGTTGTTTCTGAACCGCTCCGTCTTGGGGTTCATCTCCAGCGGCAAGCCGAGGGTGAGCTGCTCCGAATGCAAATTGACACCATTTACGGCCATGTGTTCGAGCAGCCTGCCGAAGGCTTCGGCGAACTGGGGATGGGCTTTGACCTGTTCAAGAATCGTGCCTGGCGCCGCCTTGGCACCGAGCCTGTACGAAATGTTGCCGGTGTGGCATAAGGCACTGGACAGATGGCCCTCCAGAATATCGGCGTTCAAGTCTGTGATCTTTCGACTGCGGACCGCCTTGATAAAATTCGCGTGGTGATTGCCGTTTCCTTCAAACTTCTTGATGAGCGAGCCTTTGTTGTCGTAAGCCAGCCCGCTGGCATAGCTGGGCATCACCATGTAGCCATCGGCGCAATCGATGACCAGTCCGACATCGGCGCCCCGGTATTTTCCAACTTTGTCCGAAGCGCTGAACTCGGGCAGACCCCGGACTTCAAATATGAGGGGTGCCCCCGGGTAATCATGAAAAATCACCTGCGAATTTGGAGTGGTGCCATCATCCACATAACCCAGCCGGCCGCCCACGCTCCAAGTTCTGGGGGCCAGATGATCCACCTGGAGAGCCCACCGGGCCAGATCCATCTGGTGAATGCCCTGGTTGCCAAGGTCACCATTTCCCGTAGGCCAAACCCAATGCCAGTCGTAGTGCAGCTTGCTTCGCTTGAGTTCCGTTTTCGGAGATGGGCCGCACCAAAGATCATAATCTATTGATGAAGGAATGGCGGTGGGCGCGTCGATTTTACCGATGCTTTTCCGCCGCTTGTAGCACATGCCCCTGGCGAGGTTGATCTTTCCAAGACCGCCATCATGGAGGAACTTCATGGCGGCGCGCATGCCTTCGTTGGAACGGCTCTGAGTCCCAGTCTGCACGATTCTTTTGTATTTTCTTGCCGCTTCGACAATTTGGCGACCTTCCCACACATTGTGGGAGACCGGCTTCTCAACATAGACGTCCTTGCCGGCCTGGCAGGCCCAGATCGCGATCAGGGCGTGCCAATGATTGGGGGTGGCCGTGGAGATGGCGTCGATGTTAGGGTTCTCGAGCAATTTGCGGACGTCGGTGTAGGTCTCCACCGATTCATTGCGTTCTCGAAACTTGGCTGCTTCCTTTTCCAACACATCCTTGTCCACGTCGCACAACGCCACCACTCGCACGCCAGGGATCTTCCGGAACCCTTCGATGTGACCTTTGCCTTGCCCGTTGAAACCCACAACGGCCAGTCGGATGTCATCGTTGGCGCCGATCACTCTCGCCCAGGAACGGGCAGGGAGCGCAAGGGCGGAGGCTGTGAGGACGGAAGTCCTCAAAAAAGTTCTTCGTGTGAGTGTGTTCACAGGTGGTTGGTGCGCGGGATTCCAGTGGTCGGTTGGGACGGAAGAAGAAATCGTCGTTTCCTAAGGAGCGGCCTTCTGGTTCGTGTAGCGTTTGTATTCCTCGGCGACTCTCGCCTGCGTGACATCGCCCTCGTGGAAATAAAACCTGTATTGGAACGTCGCCTTGCCCCCCTTATCGATGGTGAATTTGCCTGCGCCTGGGGGTTGCTTTTCGAAGTCGTGCAACCCGAATGGATTGGCTGCAAACAGACCGTAGTCGCGCACGTGCCACCATGTTGGATGGCGCGGATTCGAAGGGTGATCGAAGATGGCCACTCCGACCGTTTGTTCATTCACAGGACCAAAATAGTCGACCCACGCGGCTCGTTTGCCCCAGGTGTTTCCGTCTCGAACTCCTTCGCTGTTCACGATGTGGCCTTTTCCAACTTTTCCTTTGAGTCGCATGGTCTCGGCAAGACGGATCGCCATGGTGCCTTCCTTGGTATCACCGAGCACTAGCGACTCTCCTCCCGCAGGGCGGATGGTCACCGAGTAGTCGATGAATCGTCCCGCTGATGTCTTGTGAAAAGTGATGGTTGTATCATCGGATCCCACGACTTTTCCGTCCTTTGCGATCCACTCATTCCTGGCTCGAATGACTCCCTGGTTTTTACCACTTTTGATCTCAACGAGCTCTTTCTGAACCGTCTTCCCTGCCTTCTCACCTTCCGACCACAAGTCGACTCCGTTTGCGTCGCCATGAGCGAACCATAAAGAACGGTGGTGCGGGTGGTCACGTTCTTCGTTGGGGCTTTCGGCCATGGGCCAATCGCGCGTCATCTTCGCCCCACTGGGACCTAGGATGGGATAGAGATAAGGTCGCGAGACCGCTTTGAAATGGTATTCGGTGAAGAGCTTGCCATCGAGTTCCACCCTCAACTTGCCATCCAGCTTCCTTATTTCGACATCCGCCAAGGTGCTCAAGGTCAAACAAACCAAGGGCACCGTCATGAGGACGGAACGAAAACATCTTGGAAGAGGAAGCATTTCTGAACGGTATCAATGGAATGAGGGAACGGTCAAATTTAAATGGGTCGTTAGTAAATCGCGTCGTAGTAATCCCTCTGAGCGCTTTGCTCCGGTCTGATCGTCTCGACATGTCCGTCGGCAATAGCGACACTGCCTTTGCCGCCGTGTCTGCGGGAAAGGATGTTGCCGTCACGAATGCTGCCTGAAGGAACCCATCGTCCGTCGTCGGGTGTTCCACCGACTTTGGAGTCTCCATTTTCTTCAACCAACATAAGTTTGCGGGAAGGATTTCGAACCGCTGCTGACTTAAAATGAAGAGGAGCATCGTTCGGGCCGGCGTAGAGCGACATCATGCCGTTGTTTTTGCCCTCGAAAAGGCTGACCGCGGTGAAGCTGTAGAGGTAGGGCCTTCCGGACTTCGGCGCTTTTGTGTAGTCCAGGTGCCGTTTCACAACATCTCGGTCCGCCGGGCAGCGGAATAGGTTAGTGTTGAAGCGTGCGATGTAAGGCGTGATCGCTCCGTATTGGGGATCCCGGTTTCCTCCTTTAATCCGGGGGTCGTTGATGTTCCAGTAGATCCAATCCTCATCCCTGGCAGCGTAAGCATTCTGGGATGCGGATGAGGGCAGTGTGTCCCGGTTGTCGTCTA
>CANLCA010000288.1 GCA_947487925.1 Verrucomicrobiales bacterium
CGGCACGCAAAATCCTTATTCTTCTTGGGGCTTAGCGTGAGACCGTTTGGGAGGTGCTTGATTTTTAGCATGATTAGTTTTGCCAGCACGCAGGGAAAACTCTAGACAGACCGTAATCATGTGGCGTCTCACGAAAGAGTTCATGGCCTTTTTGAGGCAGGAAAAGAAATGGTGGCTGGTGCCGCTGTGCCTTCTCTTGCTGCTACTCGCGGCGCTCATCCTCTTTGGCTCGAGCTCCGTTCTCGCCCCCTTCATGTATCCTTTCATGTAGCCTCGGATCATGCGGCGCATTCTTGGCATCTCGGCTTACTACCACGATTCGGCGGCGGCGTTGCTCTGTGATGGAGAGGTCGTCGCGGCGGCGCAGGAGGAACGGTTCAGCCGGCGCAAGAATGACGAACGGTTCCCAAATCAAGCCATCGCGTTCTGCCTCCGCCACGCCAGCCTGTCGCCCGGCGACCTCGATGCTGTCGTGTTCTATGACAAGCCCATCATTAAGTTTGCCCGGCTCCTGGAGACCTACTTGGCTGTAGCGCCGAGCGGATTTAGGACTTTTGTCCAAATTCTCCCTTCTTGGCTCGGTGAAAAGCTGAACCTGCGAAAGACCATCGGGGACGAGTTTCCAGGCCTGCGACCCGGTTGCCCGATTCTTTTCACACAACATCATCAAGCCCACGCAGCCAGCGCATTTTTTCCTTCACCCTTCGCCGAGGCGGCCGTCCTGACAGTGGATGGGGTGGGTGAGTTTGCCACCACGACTTTGGGACGCGGCACCGGGGATCATCTGGAGTTGCTTCAAGAAATGCATTTTCCCCATTCTTTGGGGCTCCTTTATTCGGCGTTCACCGCCTACTGCGGCTTTCGCGTTAATTCAGGGGAGTACAAACTGATGGGCTTAGCGCCGTATGGGGAACCTCGGTATGTGACCGCCATTTACGACAACTTGCTCGACATCAAAGCCGATGGTTCATTTTGGTTAAACCTCGACTACTTTGATTTCCTGCGTGCTTGGAACATGACGAACAGCCGGTTTCACAAGCTTTTCGGAGGCCCGCCTCGTGCGCCGGAAGCTGCCTTGGAGAGGCGTCACATGGATCTCGCCTGCTCGATCCAGCGGGTCACGGAGGAACTCATGGTGGGCCTAGCCCGACAGGCGAAGGCACTGACTGGATTGTCGAACCTTTGCCTCGCCGGTGGCGTCGCGCTCAACTGCGTGGCTAATGGTCGCATCTTGCGCGAGAAAATCTTTGACCGCCTCTGGATTCAACCAGCCGCTGGCGACGCCGGCGGCGCCTTGGGCGCGGCCCTTGCCCTGTGGCATTCACAAGTGAGCAAACATGGCCACGCGCGTCAGGCTTCAAAAGTCGACGCGATGCACGGTGCTCAACTGGGGCCTCGCTTTTCAGATTCTGAAATCGAGGCGGTCTTGGTCTCACACGGGGCGATTTATCAGCGCTTGGAAGAAGAGGTGTTGCTGGAGCGAACAGCGACGTTGCTCGCGGAGGAAAAAGTGGTGGGTTGGGTTCAGGGCCGAATGGAATTTGGACCGCGAGCGCTGGGGAATCGATCGATTTTGGGCGACCCGCGCTCGCCGCGCATGCAATCCCAAATGAATCTGAAGATCAAATTCCGCGAGTCGTTCCGACCGTTCGCTCCGGTGGTGCGGCAAGAGCGGGCGGGGGACTATTTCGAGTTGGAAACCGAGTCGCCTTACATGTTGCTTGTGGCGCCCGTGAAAGCGGGTTTGCGCCGGGAAGTCTCGGAATCTGTGCAAGGGCTTGATCGCTTGCAACAGTTGAGGTCCACGATTCCCGCCGTGACGCACGTTAATGGCACCGCCCGCATACAGACCGTCACGCCGGAGCAAAATGGTTTGCTGTGCCGATTGCTGATGGCTTTCGAGGCGGCGACGGGGTGCGGCGTTTTGGTCAACACCTCGTTCAATGTCCGTGGGGAGCCTATCGTTTGCACACCGGATGATGCGTATCGTTGTTTTATGAATACGGAGATGGACTTTCTGGTGGTGGGTTCCTTCCTTATAGACCGTCTTGCTCAGCCACGCAAAGCCATCGCCAGGACTCACGAACCGATGCCCGACTAGCATGAAACTGAAACTGAAAGAGGATCCGCGAGAGTGGCGCAAATTCGCGCTCGCCGCGGGCGTATTCTCGGGTGTTGTGCTGTGGTTGGTTTGGAGACGGCACCCCTCATGGCACCCCGGGTTGACCCTCGTTGCGGGATGTTGTGCCGTGGCTTTTCTGGCTGGCTTGATCTGGCCCGGTTTGATCCGGCCGGTTTACCGGCTTGTCATGACGGGGAGTTTTCAGGTGGGTCAAGTGATGGGCCGGGTGATGCTGGCCATTCTGTTTCTATGCATCCTGACACCGCTGGGGTTGCTCTTGCGGGCAACCGGGAAGGATTTGTTGAGGCTCCGGCGTGATCCGAGTGCCAAGACCTATTGGCAGCCCGCGAAATCGAGCGAGGAGTTTGATCGGCAATTTTGACACTGAGGGATGAACCGCTAATTTTCACTAATTAACACTAATCCGAAAGGATTTGAACCGTGAACTTTGAAGCGTTTGGATGATCGGTGGCTAACATGTTTATGAGTAATCCTCTTTTTCAACAACAGGGCTATGACTTCATGGCGGCTGCGTTTGAGGTTTATAACGAGATGGGAAATGGCTACTTGGAGGAGGTGTATCAGGAATGTCTGCAAGAGGAATTGACAATGCGGAGTATTCTTTTTTGCCCCAAAACGGAATTAACCCTGCATTACAAAGCCCGTCTACTTAAAAAGAAATACATCCCTGACCTGATGGTCTCCAATGAAATAGTGGTGGAACTTAAGGCGGTTAAGCAACTGGCGCCGGAACACGAGGCCCAATTGCTGAATTACTTGAAGACAACTCGAAAGAAGGTTGGATACTTGGTCAACTTTGGCAGTCCCGGAAAACTCGAATGGAAACGAATGGTGCGGACCGAAAAGGAAGAACAAAGCGGCTGACGTTTCGCCAACCATGAGAACAGATCCGGGATGTTAGGCTTTGATTTCAATCCCGTCTTCATTAGCGAAGATTAGCGAGGATTAGTGGTTAACTTTGGAGCTACAGGAACAATCGAGATTTGAAAATTCAGCATCTAGTAGGTCAACAGTTTGTTCTCTGGCTCGCGTTCGGGATCTGCGCAACCATGTGGTTTCTTCCTTCCATCGGCGCCGCGGAACCGCTTGCGTGGGTGGCTGGCGCCGGGAACCGGAGCGCCGGAGTGATCGTTTCACCATCGACAAAAGCGGGGTTCACTCTGCTTGCTCCGGGATCGACCGGGATCAACTTCACCAATGCGCTCCCGGAACAGCGGCATCTGACGAATCAAATACTTCTCAACGGCTCCGGCGTCGCCGCTGGGGACGTCGACGGTGACGGCTGGGTGGACCTCTTTTTTTGCAGCCTCGACAGCAGGAGCCGCTTGTATCGCAATCTGGGCGGCTGGAGGTTTTTGGACGAGACCGAAACAGCCGGTGTGGGCCACCCAGGCATCTCCGCGACGGGGTGCGCGATGGCCGACATCGATGGCGACGGGGACCTCGACCTTATCATCAACTCGGTGGGGCAGGGGACGCATCTGTTTCTCAATGATGGCAAGGCGCGCTTTACGAAGGCTTCGAACGTGTTGAACCCGGGTATGGGTGGTATGTCGCTTGCCCTGGGTGATCTGGATGGCGATGGATTTCTCGATCTCTATCTCGCGAACTATCGCACATCCGCTTTGATGGACATCCCAAACGCACGCGCCACATTCAAAACGGTGGATGGAAAACCGATGGTGGACACCTTCAATGGGCGTCCAGTGGCCTCGGACCCCTCACTGAAAGACCGGTTCGTGATCGGGCCCCGCCGCAGCATCGACGAACAGGGCGAACCAGATGCCTTGTACCGGAATGTGGGCGGGACGAATTTTGTTCTGATGCCCTTCACCGGGGGAGCTTTTCTTGACGAAACAGGTCGGCCGCTCGAGAAGCCCCTGTTCGACTGGGGGCTTTCGGTGATGATCCGCGATGTCAACGGGGATGGTTTGCCGGATGTTTATGTGTGCAACGACTTCCAGACGGAGGACCGCTTTTGGATCAATCAAGGGGGTGGGCGGCTTCGGTTGTCGCCGTCTTTGACCCAGCGCAAGACGAGCTTGTTTTCGATGGGGGTGGATTTTGCGGACATCAATCGCGATGGACACGATGACTTTCTGGTGCTGGACATGCTGAGCCGTGATCACGGTCGGCGGATGCGCGACCTGACCGATGGAACCCCGCCGTTGATTGTCATCGGTCAGATTGAGAACCGTCCCCAGTACGGTGTGAACACCTTGTTCTTGAACCGTGGCGACCTGACTTTCGCAGAGATCGGCCAGTTCAGCGGACTGCATGCTTCGGAATGGTCGTGGGCCTGCTTGTTTTTAGACGTCGATCTGGACGGCTGGGAGGATGTGCTGATTTCAACCGGCATGGAAAGAGGGGCGCGTGATCTCGACGTCGCGGATCGGATCAAGTCGATGCGTGCCGCTCGGAAGATGTCGGATGCGGAAATCTTCGAGGCTCGGCGCATGTTCCCTAGGCTTGCGACCGCCAACTTGGCTTTCCGCAATCGTGGGGACCTGACTTTTGAAGAAATGGGTCGGCAGTGGGGTTTTGATCTCGCTGGAATTTCTCACGGGATGGCTTTGGCTGATCTGGATAACGACGGCGATCTGGATGTGATCGTGAACAACCTGAACGACGTCGCTGCGGTGTACCGTAACGAAGCTGGGGGAGCGCGAATCGCCGTTCGACTCCGTGGAAACACCCCCAACACTCGAGGTATCGGGGCGAAGATAAACCTGTTGGGTGGGGCGTTGCCCACGCAAAGCCAGGAGATGATTTCCGGCGGTAGGTATCTGTCCTCGGATGATCCCGTGAGGGCTTTCGCCGCGGGTTCTTTGACGAACGAGATGACCCTCGAAGTCGTTTGGCGGAGCGGGAGAAGGAGTCTCATCGGCGGGGTGAAGGCAAACAGGATCTATGAAATAGC
>CANLCA010000289.1 GCA_947487925.1 Verrucomicrobiales bacterium
ATGGAGACCGAGATGATGGCCTCTCTACCCCTGGCGGGTCTTGGAATTCGTCGCAGCATTCGTTTTTCAAAAAAATCCCCTCTTTTCATGATTCGTGAACGCATCGCGAACAACAACAAACTCGGCCGCGTGCTCAATTGGGTCCAGCATCCCACGATCGCCCCTCCGTTTTTGGACCCAACCACCCTGGTCGACTGCAACGGAGTCAGGGGGTTTTCTCAAGGAAACCCATCGACCGACACCCCTGAAGAACCGTCGTTTGAATGGCCCGGTGCTCTCAAGCGAAACGGCCAGCGGGTGGACATGCGCCGGCTCACAAGCGACCCCTTGCCGAACGTCGTCTCCTACGCCATCGATAGCGATTTTGGATGGGTGACCGCCGTCACACCCAGCAAAGGTCTGCTCATCGGCTACGTCTGGAAAACGGCAGACTACCCTTGGGTGAGTCTCTGGCGCGATGTTCAAGAAGCCAAACCCTCTGCCCGAGGTCTCGAGTTTGGATCTACCGGACTCCATCAACCGTTTCCGATTCTCACGAGAAAAGGTCGAATTTTTGGGCGTCCCTTATTTGAATTCCTGGACGCGAACCAGACTCTGACAAAATCCTACGCGGCTTTTTTGCTCAAAGTTCCCCTCGATTACACGGGTGTCGGCAATCTGCGTCTCGAGAAGGACCGTTTGATCCTGGTCGAAAAAACTGGATCCAAAGGGCGCGAGTTGCGAATTGAGGGTTCGAACCTCCTTGAATGGATGAATAGCCCTGGGAAAAGCGATTGAGAAACCACGCACCTGACTCTCACCAATCACCCTTAAAACGACAGTTGCACATCGTGAAGATTTGCAAAGACTTGGATGAGAAAGGCATGACGAAGAACGAGGCAAGTCCTTTATGGATCTGGTGAATGATTCGGAATGGATTTATCCCCAAGACCTTGCGAAGATTCACGATGGGCAACTGCCGTTTTAAGGATCACCGCTTATCCGACGAGGATGAACTGCGCCGCTTCGGGTAAACTTCACCCGACGCAGGCCGTGTCCTATCAGCGTCATTTCTTCACCATAACAGTCCATTAGTTTGGACGAGGGTTCCGCTACCGTTCTTGGATGACAGCCATTCCTCCTAGGACATGAATCGCCGAACCCAAGCTCAACGAACGGGTGTACGAACAGGATCCACGATGTCTTCAGCACGGAACCGTGTCGCCCCGCGGGCGTCCTGGGCGCGATTCGAGGGGCGGGTCAGCCTGTCGAATTCGAGTCGCTGCCAAGGCTCCAATTCCAATCGAATGCGAACTCGCAGCGCGTGAAACTCTTCGCGGGTGCGAGGAGCCATCTCCTGGAAAAGCTTTTGCATCCGCCGCTGGCTGTCCAAGACAAGGGTCTGAATGCGATCCCGCTGATCCGAACTCAGTTCCAGAGTGTCCTCCATGCGACGCACGAGGTCTTGAACCTGAGCTTCGTGCCGGGGGACACCGTTGCCAGGGGGCAACGGTGGGCGCTGATTCACGGGGCCACGTTGACCCACCGCCTGACGCAGGTTCAGTTGGCGGGAAAGCCGGACCGTCAAGCCCCCGGTCACCACGCCCGAGGCGAAAATGACAAGGGCCGCCAGAACCACTTTCCACTCCTTCACAGAGCCTCCAGGGCCTCGTCCGCCGCGGCCAGTATCGCATTCTCCAAAGCCACTCCCAAATCCTCAACTCCCGACTGTTCGCCTGGAAAAGTCAGGCTACACGTCATGAGAACCACCACCAGCCCAACACAGGAGATTGCGGCTCGCCAAAGGCCCCCGGCCCATTCGACTCGAACACCGAGACACAAATCCCCGTGCGAACGGATTGAAGCCATGATGCGGTGCTCGAACCCATAAGGAACAGAGTCATCCTTAGCCCCTGCCCGGGCCGCTTGAGTCAGCTTCTGGCGCAACAATTCGAGGTTCATACGCAGGAACTTAGACGTGACGCAACGAGCCCGGGGTTACAAATATCTTTCGACGACCAGACGTCCCAGGCGCTTTTTCATCTCGCGGCGCGCTCGAAAAGCTCGGACCTTCACCGCGGTCTCGGACCATCCTGTCAGCGCCGCGATTTCCTTCACCGATCGCTCTTCAATTTCCAAAAGTGTGATCACAAGACGGGAGGCGGGGGATAACTGCTCCAACACACGTCCCACCAACGAACGAGCCGCATCCTCGTGGTCCCCAGCCATTTCCGGCGCCGCGGCAAATCGATCTAACCACTCCATTTCTTCAGGATTCAAGTCCGTGAATGGGCTCTCCTTGTTGCGCTGGTGCGCCCTTAGAAAATCATAACAGGTGCGCACGGCGAGACGCATCAGCCAATGTTGAAAGGGGGCCTCGCCACGGAATGTCGAGAGCTTCTGGTGCACTTTCAAGAAGATCTCTTGAACGATGTCCTCCACTTCATCCTCGAGGCGCGAGTGGCGCCGAACCGCCGCAAAAACCCTGCCCTGATATCTCACAACCAGGGCTTCAAAGGCCCGCTCATCTCCCCCCAGAATACGGACAACCAGATCCTCATCATCCGCCTCGACACCGGGGGGTGGCTGAAGTTGCCTTGTCGCGAGCACAGGACACGGCCCTCTCTCATTTCGGCTTCGGTGCGCCTCCGGGAGGAGGAGGCAGCGGCGCTGCCGGGCCTCCGGGAGGCACAGGCACCCCTGCCCCTGGCGGTCCGTTGGGTAGCTGCCGGAACCTTCCCGGAGCCCCGTCCACTCCCGCCCCGCCCCGGTTCACGATGCTTTGCAACCGTGTCCTCATCCCGTCATCAAAGTTGTTTTTCATGACGTCGATTTGTTCCGCCGTGAGCACGGGTCGCAGCTTCGAGAATACTTTCGCCCGAGCCACTTGGTAGTCCGCTTCCACTTGCGAGAGTTCGGCGACTCGGGCCCGGATCGTTTGTTCGTCGAATTTCTCCGCAAAAATGGCGTCCGCCACCGCACGCTTGGCCTTCTCCTGGCGCTCGGCGGTTTCCTGGCGAACCTTTGTCACCGCTTCGACGTACTCGCGAAGTGGCGCGCGCTGCTCTTCAGTCACGTTGGGGAGTCCCGGAGGCAAGAGCCGCTGAGTGGTCGCGGTCCGCGGCCGCGCGCCCTGGGGATCCCCAGGGAGTGGAGGGGGGACGGGCAGTGGAGGCGGAACAGGTTGCGCCAACATCGCGGCCCCGGTAGTCAGCAGACCCACCCACAAGGTTAACCTTAAAATGCTTTTCATAGGATCTTCGGATCAAACTTTTGTTAAAACTCGCTTCAGAAGAAGCAACACCGCCCCCAGAGAAAGGTCGCGAGACCTCTAATTCGTATCCGGATAGGACCCCAGAACCTTGACAAAGGTGCACTGCTGCTCCAGGAGCCCAATCGCCTGCGCCACTTTCCTGTCTTTCATGTGCCCGTCGAGGTCCACAAAAAAGAAATACTCCCAAGCCTTGCGCTTGCTCGGGCGGGATTCGATCTTGGTCATGTTCAACCGTTGCTTGTGAAAAGGAGCCAGCGCCCGGTGCAACGCGCCGACCTCGTCAGGAATGCTGAACATCAGACTCGTCCTGTCATGGCCGGTCGGAGGACTGCACTGCCTTCCCAACACGAGGAATCGGGTCACGTTATTCGAGCTGTCTTGGATGTCCTGCTCCAGCACCGGCACGTTGTACTTCTCCGCCGCGAGCTGGCCCGCAATCGCCCCAGCCTCACGCTCCGCCGATGCCAGCTCGGCGCTTCGGGCATTCGAGGAGGTCTCAAGGATCTCCGCGTGCGGATAGTTTCGGTAAATCCACCCCCGGCATTGAGCCAAGGTCTGCGGATGCACATAAAGCCGGCTCACTTGGTCCCGTCGGGAGTGGCTGATAAAACAATGCGAGATCGGGAGCACGATCTGGGCCACAATCTTGAGGTCGCTGTCGATGAACATGTCCAGCGTGTGCGTCACCACTCCTTCTGTAGAGTTCTCCACAGGCACCACTCCATAATCCGCCTTGTTTTTCACCACTTCCGCAAACACGTCGGAGATGGTTTTTAAGGCGGCATATTTCAGGCTGCCTCCAAACCGGCGAATAGCCGCCTGGTGGGTATAGGTGGCCTCGGGTCCGAGGTAGGCGATGGTGATCGATTTCTCCAGGGACAAGGCGCTCGACATGATCTCCCGGTAAATCGCACGCAGGGACTCGTTCGTGATTGGCCCAGGATTGAGTCGGCAGATGCGCTGCAGCACCATACGCTCTCTGTGCGGGGCGTAAATCTCCTCGCCCGCCTTCGTCTTGATGACCCCGATCTCCAACACGTGTTTGGTGCGCGCGTTCAACAGTTCCACAATCTGCGCGTCCAGTGCGTCGATCGCTTCCCGGTTTTCGGTGATGTTCATGGTTCAAGAGTGTTTTTCAGAACCGACTTCCGCCGACCCAGCCGATGGGTCTTGCTGCGGAGCGATCAACTCGCCTGTCTCCGTGATCACCACGTCCTGGGCAGGCTGCGGTGGGCTCGGCTCCGCGGTTTCCAGCGATTCCGGGTGCGTGACTGGGATCCGGCGCAACTCGTCCGCGGCGGGCAGGTCGGCCAGTTTGCCAAGTCCAAAATATTCCAAAAACTGCGCCGTCGTGGCGTAGGTCATCGGCCGGCCAACAACTTCCGCTCGGCCCGCGGTTTCGATCAAACCACGTTCCAACAAAGTCTGCATCACACCATCCACGGAAACCCCTCGAATCTGCTCGACCTCGGCCCGCGTCACCGGTTGGCGATAGGCCACTATCGCCAAAGTTTCCAACCCGGGCTGTGACAAACGTGGCGGACGACTCTTCTCGCCCACCAGAGTCCGGAGCCACGGCGCGTAGTCCGGCCGGTTGACAAACTGCCACGCGCCCGCGACACACACCAGCCGGGATCCCTTCCCGCAAGCCTCAACCTCCTGCTCCAGTAAACAAAGTTCTTTCTCAATCAGATCCAGCCGGACTTTTTTAAACGCCCGAACCATCTCCTCCTCAGTCTGATTGGCTGTGACCTCGAGAATACTCTGCAGCTCCCTCGATGTCAGCGGCTTCTGGGAAAAGAAT
>CANLCA010000290.1 GCA_947487925.1 Verrucomicrobiales bacterium
ATTGGGACCAGGCGCGACTCCAGGCAGCTCAGGTTTACGAAACCTATTATGGTGTCTGAACGGGTCCCGCAACGAGGCTCATGGATCCTATCGAGACGCACTTTGTCTCCGCCTTTTGCGCGCAAGCGTCTCGCTCTTCTTCGGCAAAAATCAACCTTCTTCTGCTCGGGGGTGGTCATGGGTGGGAATCCAGCGATTTGTTTGCGAGTGCTGGTTCCAGGGACACGCACGCGGAGTTTCTGTTTGGGCTTTGGGCGAGGTTGCCTGGGACCGTCGAGTCCTAGTTTCATAGGTTCCACCCGCCCTTTGATTCTGGGGCGATGTTCAAGAGTTCGAGGCCCTCTTGTTTCTCATGGCCGAGGCGCGGCCTGTTCCCTAGAGTCTCGTCATGCGCGTCTTGATTGTGGGCTGCGGTTATGCGGGATTAGCGGTGGGCCTTGAACTGGTCAAGCAAGGCCACGAGGTCTCTGGCCTGCGCCGCAGCGCCATCGGCCAGGATGAGCTGAAAGACGCAGGCCTGCAGCCGCTCGTGGCGGACATCACCAAACCCGAGCAATTGGCTCGATTGCCCGTACCCTTCGATTGGGTCGTGAACATGGTTTCCTCCAGCAAAGGCGGTAGCGAGGAATATCGCGAAGTGTATCTTCAAGGCACCCGGAACCTCATCGAGTGGCTGACACCGACGCCGTTGAGGAAATTCGTCTACACCAGCAGCACCAGCGTCTACGGCCAGAGTGATGGCTCCGTGGTGAAGGAATCGAGTCCAACCACGCCGGAGAGCGCGACCAGTCGGTTGCTGGTGGAAACGGAGAAGCTCCTGGTCGACGCGGCGCGAACCAACAAGTTCCCCTCCGCCATCCTGCGGGTCGCCGGGATTTACGGGCCAGGGCGGGGGCATCTTTTCCAGCAGTATCTTAAAAACGAGGCCCGGATCGCGGGCCAGGGTCAACGCCTCATCAACATGATTCATCGAGATGACTTGTCGAGCGCCGTGATCGCCGCGCTGAAGGACGCTCGGCCCGGTGAAGTCTACAATGCGGTGGATGATGAGCCGGTCGCGCAAATCCACTTCTTCCGCTGGCTCTCGGAGACGCTGGGCAAAAACATGCCGCCATTCGCCAGCGAAGCGGAAAACGCCACCCGCAAGCGCGGTCTCACCAACAAGAAAGTCTCTAACCGTCGCCTGCGCACGGAATTGGGCTGCACTCTGAAGTATCCGACCTTCCGCCAAGGCTACACGGCGGAGATCCTTCGACTGGATCAGGCTGGGTTGCTGGAGATTGAGCTGGAGCCCAGGTAGGAGGGTGGGCACGCGGAGAATGGGCGCATCCCAGATGTTTCGTGCTCGCGTTTCCGCCTCGTAATCGTCATCCAAAGCACGGCCTATTCGACCACGAAAGGCCGACCGGCTTGATTAAGGCCAACGCGGATTACCGGTTGTTGCAGGAGGGGAATCAGTAATCGGTAGGCAGTAATCGGTAGGCAGAATTCGATGAGGAGAAGATCCGGAAAAACGTGAGATGTCCGAGAATAACGGCTGTCGATTGATGGATTGACCTGCTGGATGCTTTGAGGATAATGGACGAAAATCACCTGATATGAAACGACAAATTATTGGCTTTTTCTTCGCCCTTTCGGCCGGAACTTTTTCTGGCTTTTCTGCCGAAGGCTATACGGACACTCCGCTGCAGCCCGATGGAAAATGGCATGTGCACGACTCGAATCGTCCGAAACCGCCCGTCATCACGCCCGGCAAACAGTTCAGTCAGATGGCCGAGGCGCCTTCGGACGCGGTCATCCTTTTTGACGGCAAGGATTTTTCAAAATGGCAGGGGGACAAGGTCGAAGTGAAGTGGAAGCTCGAGAACGGTTATATGGAGACCACCTCGACTGGTGTGATCCGAACGAAAGACGAGTTTGGAGATTTCCAAATGCATCTGGAATTCGCGACGCCGTCGGTGGTCAAAGGCAACGGTCAGGGACGCGGCAACAACGGTGTGAATATTTTCGGGCGTTACGAAATCCAGGTGCTCGACTCGTATCAGAACGAGACTTATTCGGACGGGCAAGCCTCCGCAATCTACGGGCAGAAGCCCCCTTTCGTGAACGCGTCCCGTCCGCCGGGCGAATGGCAGACTTACGATATTATTTTTGAGGCGCCGAAGTTCGATGCGAGTGGCGAAGTGGTTAAGAAGGCATTTGTCACCGTGTTGCACAATGGCGCGGTGGTGCATCATCGCCAGGAAATCTACGGGGCCACGAACCATCGCTCCGTCGGCGATTACAAAGGCGCCAAAGCGAGGGGCTTCATCCAACTTTACGAGCACGGTAACCCCGTGCGTTTCCGTAATATCTGGATTCGTCCCATGGGCGAATATGACTCAGCCGCCAAAAAATAGGGCCAGATCACGGAGGGATTTCCCGCAAAATAGCCGAAAATCCAGGGAGAATTCATTGGTTTCAGAAACCGCGGCTACTGGCCTGGGTGTGGGCTGTAGCCGCTGCGCGATTATTCACAACCTCCTGTCCCCCTAAGGGGGCCTTTCTAAAAGCGCCGTGCGCCACACGGAGATCTTTAATGGAGGACGATCCTTGGCCAGAATTTGGCCAAAATTTAGCAACAAGTGGAGAGCATATTGCCCGGGTTCTTGTAGTCTGACGGTGCTGTGGAATACCGATGGAAAGCGCCGGATGTCTCGTTAACTGGCAAGAGGGAGCCACTTCGGCCGATTTCTGAGAGGACACTTCTTAATGCTCAATCGCTCAAACCTATGAAAACACCTATTGCAATCGGAAAGGCGGCGCTCTGGCTACTGGCGGCTGTGTTGATTGCCAGGTTGACTTTGGTCACGGCGGCGGCGGCGGTGGCGGCCCCGCCGGGCTTGCAAGGCCAGCTTACGCTGCGCCCTCTGACACCCCAAGAAATCACGGATTACGCGCTCAAAGACGCGCAGGGCGCGAGCGGGTTGTCCACGGTGGGCGTGGGCCAACCGGCCTACCTGGAGATCTTGGTCAATAACGCCGTGCCCAATGCGGACATCACGAACGTCACCTGGGTTTTGGCCGCGAAACCGGTCGGATCTTTGGCCGCTCTGGGAGACAGTCCGCTGGGAGCTCACGTGCCGACCTTCAAGATGGCCGACCGTTTCAACGATGCCGGGGCTGCGGTGTATAAGGTCGCCGGGCGAACGCTGCTTCGTCCGGACGCGAGGGGACAATACACGGTGACCGCCAGCATCCAAACGGCCACTAGCGGGAGCACGAACTTGACCCAGAACATCACTGCAGGCAATTACGTGGGCGTGAACACTTGTGCCCTGTGCCACAGCGGAGGTCTCATCGCCCCGAACACCATGGTACCCTGGTCTGGAACCCTTCATGCGAGTATCTTCACCAAAGGAATCAATGGTCATGAAGGCCTCGACTACGGCGCGAAAGACGTCCCATTCCACACCGCCGGATTCGATACCAATACCAATGCTGTCAATGGCGGATTCGACGACATTGCGAGGTTGATAGGGTGGGCCTTCCCAACCACATTGAACACCAATAACTGGGATTTGGTGCCGGCGTCGCTTAAGAACCTGGCCAATGTTCAGTGCGAAAACTGTCACGGCCCGGGCAGCGAACACGCGTTCTCACTGGGTAACACCAATTTGATCTCGAAGAGCTTCGTCGCGGGCAGTTGCGCTCAATGTCACGACAACAAGGATATGGGTGAGGCATCCGCCATCAAGGTTGCCGAATGGAGCAATTCCAAGCACGCCGTCGCGACTCGGTCCCCTTCCGGCGCAGGCCGCGGTGCTTGCATTCGGTGTCATACCGCGCCTGGCTTCGCCGGCTTCATCGCGAACTCCGGAAAGACCAACCCGGAGCCTGTCACGACGGCTTACGAGGCGATCACTTGTGCGGCCTGCCATGATCCCCATGATGCCACCAACCCTCATCAATTGCGCGCTGCCAACAGCTACACTCTCCCGGAAGGAACAACCGTTTCCCATGTGGGCTCAGGCGCCCTTTGCATGACGTGCCATCATAGCCGCAACGGCGAGGCCAATCAAAATATCGAAAACTATAAACTTGGCAAACCCACCTGGGCCGGGGGTTCGAGTTTTGGTCCGCACGAAAGCACGGCTGGCGATATGGTTGAGGGTGTGAACGCTTTCACCTACGGCAAGGATATCCCCAGCGGATCGCATAATGCCGTCATCCCCAATGTTTGTGTGGGCTGTCATATGCAACCCGTCGATAAGTCGCATCCGGCCTTCACAAAAGCCGGTGGCCATACCTACAGCATGACCTATGAAGTTGAGCAAGCAGGTGTGAAGAAAAAAGTGGACTTGGTGGATGTCTGCGTCAAATGCCATGGGCAGATTGAGGGATTCAACTTCGCCCGAAAGGACTACGATGGCGATGGAGTCATCGAGGGCGTGCAGACCGAGGTGAAGCATCTTTTGGATAACTTGTCGCGTTTGCTGCCGGATACCACCTATCGCGCGGACGGAAATTACGTGGCTGATGGCCTGGTTAAAACGATTGGCCGCACTTCGATCAAGACGAACTGGCCGAGTAAATTCCTGCAAGCGGCATGGAATGCCGCATTCGTCAACGTTGATCGCAGCATGGGTGTTCACAACGCTCCATACGCCGTCGGCGTGCTCAAGGCTTCCATAGCCGATCTGACCGGCGACGCCAACAGCGACGGCTTGGCTGATTCCTGGCAGGTTCAGTACTTTGGCTCGGCTGCTAATCCGAAGGCGGCGCTCAATGCATCCCCTGCGGGCGACGGCGTACCCAACTGGCTGAAGTTCGCGTTGGGCCTAGATCCAATGAAACCTGGCATGAACGTCCCCGGCGGAGTGGTCTGGGCGAACGGAGCAACTCTGGTGAATTCAACCGACAATGCCGTGGCGATCTACACAGCCGCCGAAGTGGCGTTTGACACCGTGGTGGGGACTTCCTACCAGATACAGGGAATCTCGACGCTGGGCGGCGGTTGGCAGAACATCGGCAGCCCGATTGCAGGCACGGGTTCCTCAGTCAGTTACGTGACTCC
>CANLCA010000291.1 GCA_947487925.1 Verrucomicrobiales bacterium
CGGGCTGCTCACGAAGGGCCACAAGGCACCTTTCTTAAGGCCATTCTCGACGTATCTTTGAGCGGTGATCTTGGTCATTCCCGCAGCCAAATCCTGATAGTTTCCGTTGTCGTTATAGGGCCCGGGCCAGAATCCGCCGCCGGGGTTGCCGATTTGGCTCCCGGTCGGATCTGAGTAGATCATTTTATCGTTGCTATCCTCAGCGTACATGATGAAACCCAGCAAGAGCTGCTTTTGATTGTTAAGGCAGGAGGCATTGGTCGCTTTCAGCTTCGCGCGGCTGAGGGCCGGCAACAACATGCCGGCAAGAATCGCGATGATCGCGATCACAACCAGCAATTCGATCAAGGTAAAGCCGCTCCTTTCCGGAGAGTTCCGAGGTTTATCGACAAGTGTCTTCATGGTGTCAGAATGTTGTGTATGAACGTGTAAATCTAATTCTTCGCCGAGAGAGCGCAAGGGTTTTGTGGACGAAGTTTTGGCGCAAGAAACGGCGTTCTTAGCAAGTTATTGCTTCTGTGTTTTGCCGGTCAAATCGCTGTCCTCCCATCCGCGGCGACTATGAAAACTCCACCAATCGAACTCGTCCGTCATCCGTTTTTCCGGCCCCGCGTGGCCGTCCGCAAAGACCAGGTTTAGTTTGTCCCGGTGAGCCGATCGGGTTGGCTGCCAATAAGGCATCTCCCAGAGCAACACGGCGCGGGAGGGGCTTGCGACATCCGAGGTGGGACGACCGCTGACGGGGCGCTTGTCCTCGAAAGTCGTGTTGTCTTTTTTTAGGAAATAATGATTCCAGACGTAGGTGACATGATCGTTGTCAGCCATGAAGTTCCTGGTCCATCCGGCGGCCGGATCCTGAACGCGTATACCCGTCGGGCAGGCCCAGATAGCTTTGCTTGGAATCGCGGGCTTTTGTCCGCTGACCAAGGGCGTGTTTTTGTTGGTTTGGCTATTTTTTCCAAGATACGGCTCCAGCAATCCTTGGATGTATTCTTTCACTTCGGGAAAGGCCATGTAATCGTTCCAACCCCTTCCCCAGGTTCGAGGGCGAGGAAATCGTTCGTTGAAGTCGGACGAATAGAGAGTCACGGCCAAGCCGATTTGTTTCATGTTATTCAAGCAATAGGTCTGTTGCGCCTTGGCCTTGGCCTTGGACAACGCTGGCAGCAACATTCCTGCGAGTATCGCAATGATCGCGATCACCACCAAAAGCTCGATCAACGTGAATGCAAGGTGACTCTCGGTTCGTTGAGAAGGTGTCATGGATCTCGGGGTGTCAGAGACTACTCCTGTCAAGGCGTTCGAATCAAGAGTTACCGAAGGCCCGGATGGAGGATTTCCCGTTGGATTCAGGCTGAAGTGCCGAATCCCCAGTGCGTGGTTGGATGGGCTTCAAGACACTCTAAGAAACTGGCTTAGCATCCCAGCGTGGATGGCGCAGTTTCGTATCATGGCAAAATCCATCCCGGTTTGCGAGGCGGATGTGATCGGCTTCTTTTTCAGAGGCCGACACCGTTGACCACATTCCGAGGTTTACCCGATAGGAACGCGGCGACATTTTCAATCGCGGTCTTCAGCAGTCTGGATCGAGCGGCCGTGGTCGCCCAGGCAATGTGGGGTGTGATCAGACAATTGCGGACTTCGAAGAGGGGATGGTTGGCCAGTGGAGGTTCCACGGACAAGACATCTAGCGCCGCACCGGCCAGTCGACCTGATTCAAGGGCATGCTTCAAAGCGTGCTCATCGACCAGCGGTCCGCGGCTTGTGTTGAGCAGGAAGGCGGACGGCTTCATCTGTGCCAACCGCGGTGCGTTGATGATCGTACGGGTTTGATCTGTGAGAGGACAGTGCAAGCTGACGACATCACTGCGCTCCAGCATTTCGTCCAATGAAACCAGGCTGACCCCGGGTGGCAAGGAAGTGGGGGTTCGGGGTGTGTTGACGAGCACGTGCATGCCAAAGGCGGAAGCCAGACGCGCGACAGCTTGACCGATTCTTCCAAATCCAATGATGCCAAAATGGAGACCCGACAGCTCGATGAGCGGGAAATCGGTGTAACAAAAATCCGGGCAGAGGCTCCATTTTCCGCGGGCCACTGTCGAGGCGTGGTGTCCGACGCGGTTGGTGAGCTCAAGGAGCAAGGAAAACGTCATTTGCGCAACCGAATCGGTCCCGTAGGCTGGCACGTTCGAGACGGGAATCCGACGTTCGCGCGCCGCCGCAATGTCGATGTTGTTGTAGCCCGTGGCGAGCACTCCGATGTAGCGAAGCCCTGGTAACGCGGCAATGTGATCGCGGTTGACGAGGGTCTTGTTGCTCAGCAGGAGACTAGCGCCGGCACAGCGAGCCACGACTTCGGAGGTGGGCGTTCGCTCGTAAATGTGGCACTCCACCAATTCTTGGAGAGGGGTCCAGGAGAGATCCCCGGGGTTCAGGGTGTGGGCGTCCAGAACAACGAGTCGCATGGCAAGAGTGATTCGGCGAAAAAGGTTGGAGGATCGAGGCGTCGATGAGGCAAGCTGAATAGAACAGAGTTCCAAACATCAATATCGGGCCACCAAACGATCACCCCCTTGACCAAGGATGGCGAGGGCTTCCTTTGCCTTGGAAAGAAGGAATCCGACCTCACTCGTGATGGCGACAAATTGGAATCCCTGGTCGATTCGCCGCCTCGCGGCCGGCGCGTCAGCGACATGGATCCCCGGTGCAATACCATGTCTCTTAGCCGCGTTGAGAACCCGTTCCAAGGCCTCGGTGAAATCGGGGTCAGGGCTCTCGAACACGGGCTCTTTACCCATCGATTTGGTCAGGTCATTGGGACCGATGAAGACCACGTCGATCCCGGGTACAGCACAAATGTCCTCGATATTTTGGATAGCTTGGACGTGTTCGATCATTAAGACGACCAGGATCTGGTCGTTTGCGGCTGCATAATAGGTCGGTGGGTCGGTGTCGAAGTTCGCAGCGTGCAAGGATCCTCCCACGGACCGGTTTCCGATCGGGTGATATTTGGCTGCATAAACGACGGCCTCCGCTTCGGCTCGCGTGTTGACCATGGGCACCACGATGCCCCACGCTCCGGTGTCGAGCACGCGTTTGATGTTTTCGCCGGTGTTCCATGGAACACGAACCAGGGGGACGGTGCCGCCCGCCGCGATGAGGGCGAAGTTTGTTGCAGCGTGTTCGAACGTGACAGGCGTGTGCTCCATTTCGACCGTGAGCCAATCGAAGCCTACCCGGGCCATCAGCCGGGCGGACATGGGGTCGGCCAGGGTCAGCCAGGTGCCGACGCTGGGCTCACCGCGTCTCAATTTGTCTTTTACAAGGTTGGGTTTCATGAAAGAGAAGTTCGCAAAGCGGGTTCGTCAAACACGGAAGGGTTCACCACAAATTGGGGGCGCCTCCCATTCATGAGGTCCAGGATAGCCTGAGCGGAGACCGTGCTGACTTGGAGTCCGGTGTCGCGGGTGAAAGACGCCTGGTGCGGTGTGAGCAGCAGGTTGGGCGCGGAGCAGAGGGGGGAATCTCCACGGAGCGGTTCGACCCGATACGTGTCGACGGCGGCGCCGGCGATACGTCCTGCCGAAAGGGCATCGGCGAGCGCCGACTCGTCGACCAAGGCGCCTCGGGCGGCGTTGATGAAGTAGGCCGTTCGTTTCATTTTGTGAAACTGTTCCTGGCCGATCATCCCTTTGTTTTCTGGTGTTACCGCGGCGTGGAGGCTCACGAAGTCGCTTTGCTCCAGCAACTCATCCAGGGACAGGAAATCGATTCCCAGGGCTTTGGCTTGGGGCTGAGGCGCCACATCAAAGGCGACGAGTTTCATGCCAAAACCGAGGGCGCGCCGGGCAACGGCTTGTCCGATCCGGCCGCAGCCGACGAGGCCCAGAGTTTTGCCATGAACGTTTCCGCCCCAAAGGGGTTTCCAGATGCCCTGCCGCATGGCTTCGTGAGCTTCGTGTGTGCGTCGTGCAATGCCGAGCATCATCGCGAAAGTAAGGTCCGCTACCGTCTCATCGAGCAGGCCTGGGGTGTAAGCAATGACAACACCGGACCGCGTTGCGGCCGCCACGTCGATCGTGTCGTAGCCCACTCCCCATCGTGAGACAATTTTCAGACCAGCGACTTTAGGAGACGAGAAAACTTCGGCCGAATACTGATCCACAGTCGCTAGCACCGCATCCTTCCCTTCCAAAAGATCCATCAGCTCAGAGCCGCTTCGGGCCACGTAGTGGGTTGGGAAAAAGACCTGGCAACCGGCCGCGGTCAGCAGGTCAAGGGCAGATTGCCCGACCTCAACCATTGCTCTTGCTGTGATGAGAATGCGCCATGACATAGAAAGCGATTGTAACGTTGGTTGGAGATTGGGCAAGAAGGGACCACCTCAAGGCGGGAAAGGTTCCGGCTCACAAAAAGCGGCTTAGGAGGATGACCACCAAGATGACGGCCACCAAAGCGATCCGCAGGCGAGAGCCTTGGGAAGGAGAACCCGCAGGTCTGCCTTTGTCTTCGAACTCTCTTTTGACGAAATCATCGTAATCAAACGACTCGTCGGGAAGGTCGAGACCATCGGAATCAGCGGCTTCAGACCACCCTGTCCTTTCGCAAGCGCCACACTCGGGGCAAGCTCGAGCTTTGCGGGGGACATCGGTGCCGCAATTGGGACAGGTTGCCGGAGTCACAAATCACCCCATTCCAGCGTATTCCTCATCGGTCGCGAGGTCCATCCCCATGAGGATGTAATCATGGCGGATCGCTTGCATATCTTTCACGTAGTCAGGGAGGAAGAGGAGTTTGCCAAATCCAATGAGGCTAAACACCTTGATGGCACGCTCCTGCTCGGAGATGAATTCCGCCTCCAACCGTTCGAGCCCGAAATCCCTGGCAATTTCGATCAATTCTTCAACCAGAGTTCGGGCGATACCTCGGGCGCGGAACTGGGGGTGGACGATCACGCTGATGCGACCGATGTGCCTTCTCCACCCTCCGAGTTGTTGGTGGAGGGTGGCGACTCCCATGATCTGGTCGGCGGTGGTGGCCAGGAGCGGA
>CANLCA010000292.1 GCA_947487925.1 Verrucomicrobiales bacterium
CATAGATCGTGCTCGGGGCACCGCCCGAAAGCGTCAGCGCTACCGGCACATCGTTCAGTTTGACTCCCGCATCCTTCCAGGCGACACCGCTATTGGTGGATTGTAAAATACTGCCGTCCCGCGCGAGCGCCACATGCCGGCCATCCGTTCCGATCACCACGCTGATCAAGTGGGCGCTGACGCCAGAGTCTCGCTTCGTCCAGGTCAGGCCATCCGGTGAAGTCAGCACCGTCCCGTTGTCACCTACCGCGGCAAAGTTGGCGGCCGGACGATTATTGGCGAAGTAGCCCGCGAACGCGACCGAACGCAGATGCTCGGTCGTGCCTGAGTTGACCTGACTCCATTGCCCCAGGCTGGTCTGGACCGCCGTCAGAATCGTTCCGCTGTCCCCCACCACGACGAGCTGTGAGGCGCCGCCCGCAGCTTCGCGCAGCGTCGCCGTCGTGCCGGAGGTCCGCGCCGTCCAGGTGAAGGAATCCGTGCTCGTCAGCAAGGTGCCGTTGGAGCCGACCACCACGGTGGCGTTACCGCCGGGGGGCGCGGAGCCCACTCCCAGCAAATCCACTGTGGTTCCCGAAGTCAGACGTTGATCCTGGCTGACGAATTGTCCCTTGTTCAGAATCAGGCCACCCGCGCCCACCAGAATCAGCTGGTTTTGCGGCGTCCGCACGCCGTCGAAGATTGTCGGCGCCGTACCGATCGCGCCGACCGCAGTCAACCCGCGGATGACTCCGTTCGGGGCGTAGGCTTGATCGAAGTAGGCTCCGGTGACTTCGGTGTCGATGGTCGTGGGAGCAACTTTGTTCAAGGAGTTCCAATGGGTGAAGTTCGTCGAGTCCGCCAGCGTGAAACCAGGAGAAAGATAAATCCCGTTTTGAAAAAACAGTTCGTCGGACCGCGTGTTCGCGGCGGTGGCGACGCGCGTCCAGGCTTTACCGTTGCTTGAGACGTAAACTTCTCCCTGGTTCGCGCTGCGGGTTGCGACGAATTGGCTGCTGGCAGCATCGAAGACGATTCCACTCAGGCCTAGATTGCTGGGCGTCATCGTGGCTCCGGATCCATCCTCGCTGCTGAACGTGTAGATGCCCGCGTTGGCAGGAATCACGAACACGCCGTTCCCATACGCGGCCTGCGCCGCACCCGTGAACGTGCCCGCGTTGTAGCTCTGCGCGGAGTTCCAGGTCACGCCGTCGACCGAGGTCGTGATCTCGTTGTGCATTCCCACTCCGCTGCGCCCCCCGAAGACGACGAATCGGCCATTCAAGAAATCCACCATGTCCCACTGGTTCGCCGTGCTGCCGGGAATGCCCACGCTGGTCCATTGCACGCCGTCGGTGGAGTGGGCGACTCCAGCCCGGCCGGCCGCAACGAAGCGCCCGTTGCCAAAACTCACACCGTAGAAGTCAAACACCGATCCGCTCGTGGCCGCGCTCCAGGTCAAGCCCGCGTCCTTGGAGTAAAGAATGATTCCGAGGTTTCCCACGGCCACAAACGTCCCGCTCCCAAACGCGACATCCTGCAGGTCGTGGCCGCGTCCCGTGGGAATGTGCAGCCAGTCCCGGGCGTTTCCTGAACGGAGGATCAGCCCACCGCGTCCTACGAGCACGTATGTGCCTGATCCGAACGCGGCACCCTCCAGCTCGTCCTTGTGCGGACGCGGTTCCACAAGCCTCAGATTCTCCGTAAAGCCACCGCCCGCACCGAACCCGCTCCCGCCTTTCCGGGCTTCCAACCGGAACGTCGTGGTCAAACCGGCATCGGAGCGGGAGCCGATCGCCGTGATGGTTCCGTTCACGATGCTGCCTGTTTCAAAATAGAACGCGTTGGGAGTCTGCCAAGTGATCTTGCCTGACGCGTCCACCTGGCCGGTCAAACCGCCACCGGACTGGCTGACGACACCCGCGGCGTCGATGTTGATCAATGCGGGACCGAAGCCGGATTCAGCCTCGTTCACCAGTCCCGAAAGCTTCACGTAAAAAAGCCCGTTGTAACTTCCGGCCAACGGCGCTTGCGCGTTCAGGACATGGGTAGTGACAAGAATGAGAGAGAACTGCAGGAACTTCTTCAGCATGACGACAAATAGAATGTGGTTTCGAATCGTCCATCCACACTAAATCTAGGAGATGGATTGGATCAAGAATGAAGTCTTTAGAAACGATGAGAACAGAGATGGACGCCTTGCCAGACCAGCGAATCCGGCTCATCATGATCGCGGCTTGGAATTGAGGGATCCACTTCACAAACCTGCTTGATCAACGCGGCCCATCGTTCGCGGCCCTGCTCGCCTCCAGGTGCCAGGGGCTTGGTCCCTGGTCTCCTGCGGTTCCGCCACCGCCACCGCGGGTTGAACCTTGGCTCTTTGGCCGCGCTTCTTTTTCGAACACCATCCGTAGTAGCGGATTGCAGATGCATCGGAATCTCGTAGATCACTTGGCCCCCATCGGTCACCTGGAGCTTCCGTGCCTCGTTGACGGTTGAGCTGCGGGGTGACGCGGCGCGCTGAGAGTGTTCAGCTCTTTTGGGCTTTCGGCAGCCAGGTGTGCCGGGTGTGGCCCGATTGTGGCCCGACGTGAGTGAAGCCGGTGTCGCGTTCGGCGTGCTCGAGTTTCCTGGACAATGCCCTCATGCGCGGGCCGTCGTTCCAAAGCAGCTTCGGCCTTTATGGAAGCTGACTGCAGAACTGCTTGGCACGCAGCCAGTCGCGTTCCCGCTTCGCACCATCAGTGCCGATGATGATTTGCTTGAAGTAACGGACTTGGGCCAGTTCGCGCGTGATAAGATTGAGCGCCCGGCCGTCGAGTTCGTTGATGTGGCAGGGCAGCACCTGCGCGGTGAAAACTTCATTGCCAAGGCCCTCTCAGCGTTCGACAATCCAATCAAGTGTTTTTCCAACAGATCATGGCTCCCAGTAGCCTTCTCGTTAACCGCGAGGCCAGTCGGTTACTCCGCGCGCCGACCGGGGCTACCTGGATTGCCTTGGGTGTCCTGATCCTTTCCGTTCGAACCGCGCTTCCGGCATCTCCACAGCGGTTCGAATTTTTCGAGCAACGCATCCGGCCATTCCTGGCCAACGATTGCTACGAGTGTCATGGCGTGAAGAAACAGAAGGGCGGGCTGCGGGTGGATTCGCGTGACGGGTTGCGCCAGGGCGGCGATTCCGGATCGGCGGTGGTGCCGGGCGATGCCGACAAAAGTTTGCTCATCCAGTCGATTCGACACGCGCATGCCGAATTCAAGATGCCAAAGGATCGGCCAAAACTGTCCGATTCCGCCATCGCGTCGTTCGTTCAGTGGGTGAACGACGGCGCGCCCGACCCGCGGGATCATCCACCGGCGACCGAGTCGGCCCGGGGCGCGGATTGGGCGAGCGTGTTTCAGGCGCGCCGCGAATGGTGGAGTTTCCAGCCGTTAAAGAAACCGGCGCCACCGGCGGTTCAGGATGTCCGTTGGTCGGATCATCCGGTCGATCGCTTTATCCTGGCCAAGTTGGAAAGTCAGGGCATTCGACCTGCTTCCCCCGCCAGTCCGGCGACGTGGCTGCGTCGTGTCCACTTTGTGATCACCGGTCTGCCGCCCACGCCCGAGGAACTCCAGGCGTTCCTGAAGGACACGTCCCAAGGCGGCCGGGCCCGCGTGGTGGATGGGCTGCTGGCCTCGCCTCATTTCGGCGAACGTTGGGCGCGCCATTGGATGGACCTCGTCCGTTTTGCCGAGACCTATGGGCACGAGCAGGACTATTCGATTCCTCACGTCTGGCAGTATCGCGATTACCTGATCCGGGCGTTCAATGCCGATGTTTCCTACGACCAGTTTGTGAAGGAACACATCGCCGGCGATCGGCTCCAGCCACCCCGGCGGAATCCGATGGCCGGGTTCAACGAGTCGGTCATCGGCACCGGTTGGTGGTACCTACACCAAGCCACCCACGGTCCGGTGGATCCCTACCTGGACGAGGCGGACCGCATCGACAACCAGATCGATGTGTTCTCGAAGACGTTTCTGGGACTGACCGTCGCGTGTGCGCGCTGTCACGATCACAAATTCGATGCGATCTCCACCCAAGACTATTACAGCCTGACCGCGTATCTCCGCGGCTCACGCCAGGATATCGCGTGCCTGGATCCCGACGGAACGTTGGAGCCGAGGGTCGAGGAATTGCGCCGCCGGCTTGCCCGTCAAAGCGAAACATTGCGCGGGGCGCTGACCCGCTTGCGCGCTAAGGACGGGCCCAAGATCGCGGCCTACTTGGGGGCGGCGCGCGAGGTTCTGCACGGTCCATCCCAGCCCGCCGACGCTGGAACGAACCAACGTCCGGACGTGGTGTTCGAGGATTTTGAGGACGGCACGTATGCCCGCTGGAAGGTGGAGGGAACCGCGTTCGGCTCAGAGCCGGCCGCTGGTAAACATGCGAATCAGAAGGCCGTGGAAGGTTTCCAGGGCCGGCGTCTGGCGAATAGTTTTACAAAGGGCGACGCACCCAAGGGCGCACTTCGTTCAGCGCCGTTCCACGTCAGCTACCCCTACATCCGCTTTCTGTTGGGTGGAGGAATCCCGACGAAGAAAGCCCGATTCGCCCTGCGGGTGGAAGGTCGGGAGGTTCGTGAAGCTTCCGGGGAGAATCGCGAACTTCTCGAGCCGAAGACTTGGGACGTCCGGGAGCTTCTCGGGAAGGAGGCGACGCTGGAGATCATTGACGAAGACGACAGCACCTGGGGACACATCAACGTGGATGACATTGTCTTCACCGATTCGCCGAACGCGGGGCACCCGCGCTACGCACGACCGATCGCAGCGGTTGCCCGCGAGCGCGGTCTGAGCACCGCGATCCTGGAATCGTGGATGACCGAGTTGGCCTCCGACGGAGCGCGCAAGCCCTCCCATCCTTTGCAATCCTGGCGGGCGGCGTTGGAACGGGAACACCCGAATCCATCCGCGAGCCCGAAAACGCCCCCGCCCGGGACGAGACCGTCTGAGCCAGCGGTGGGGCAGGAGAAACGTTCCAGCGGTTCGATCGATCCGGTTTACGAGCCGTTTCCAGCTCCG
>CANLCA010000293.1 GCA_947487925.1 Verrucomicrobiales bacterium
GGCGAGAATCGCAATGATCGCAATCACCACCAGAAGTTCAATCAAAGTGAAACCCTTGATATTGCGGGGCGGTGCCACAGCCTCCCGCGACACGTCACTACGAGTGCAACACTTCTTCATCGTCGAGGTCCTTTCTGGAATCACCCGACCTTATGGTGCTACGCGATGAAGTCAAGAGAGTCGACGGCGAAGGGAGGAACTCGGAGAGTTCCCGTAGTCGCCGAACCAGCGCGCATGAGCGAGAACTGAGTCCATCCAGTGCTTATCCAGCGGTTGAGGGTTAGGAGCCCAGGACTTGAGGAACTTGCCCGAATCGCCACTGCTTGAGCGGGTACCTCGAACCTCAACACGGGAGTGGCCGACGGTAAATCATTGCAAGATCCTGACGACAAAATCGTTCCAAGTCATTCACCAACTCCACAGAGGAACTGCCTCATTCCTCGTCAAGCCTCTCCCATCCAGGCCTCTGTAAATCTTTACCGCGCCCCAACGCCGGCTTCAGGTTGGAACCCGCTGTTAGGGCGAGGACTCAGATCAACTCGCGGATCGGGGAACCCTCGTCCACAATGGCGCGTGGGCGCCCCTGGTGATCGAGGTAGGTTGCGCTCATGGGAACGCCCATGTGGTGATAAATGGTCGCCGCAATATCTCCTGGTGTCACGGGGCGCTCCCGGATGGCACCGCCGTCGCGCTCCGTTGAGCCGATCACCTGCCCGTGCCTGAGCCCGCCGCCTGCCAGCGCCATGGACATCACTACCGGCCAGTGGTCTCGGCCGTCCGTGCTTCCTTGCGTTCCAATCTTTGGGGTGCGGCCGAATTCACCCATGGCCACCACCAATGTGTCCTCGAGCAGACCCCGCTCTTCCAGGTCGCTGACCAGCGTGGTGAACAAGTGATCGAACACTGGCAGGAGAGGGCGCAGACCATTCCAGATGCCGCCGTAGGGGGGAATGTTGTCACCATGGGTATCCCAGGTGCCGGAAGCCGAGTGCTGGCTGAGATCGATCGTCACAAAACTCACACCCGCCTCGACCAGACGCCGTGCGAGCAGCGCTTGCCGACTCCAATCATGATTGCCGAAACGGTCCACCACCCTGGCCGGTTCGCTCGACACGTCGAATGCCTTTTGCGCACGCTCGCCCGCAATAATGTCGAAAGCCTGCTGACCGAAGCGATCCATGGCCTCCATGGAGCCGTTCAAATCCAGATCGCTTCTCAATTTGTCCATCTGCTGAGAAAGGGTTTTCCGGGTTTGCAATCGCTCCATGGTCAACCCGCGGGGGAGTTGGAACAATTTGCTGACATTGTCGCCGATAAATGGGTCATAAGCTTTGCCCAGGTAGCCGCCCCAGGCGATGTGGGTCTTGTCTTTCACGTTCAATGCCACATAAGGTGGCAAGCCCGGCTGGTTCGCCCCGCGATGCTTCGCGACAATCGATGCGATGGCGGGGTATTGATGGCCTTTGGGATTGATGCGAGGTTCGGCTTCGAGGTTGGCCGTCTGCATCACCGTGTTTGGCTGGTGATTGCTTTCGCGACAATCTACGGACCTGATCAGAGTGAACTTGTCGAGCATCGCCGCAGATTTTGGGAGGTATTCGCAAATGCGGACCCCAGCAAGTTTTGTCGGGATCGTTTTGAAGGGACCCCGGATCTCGGAGGGCATGTCGGGTTTCACATCCCAGGTGTCTATGTGACTGGGTCCGCCCGCCATCCAGAGGAGGATGACGCTTTTATTTCCACGGATCGACTGGCCCGCCTTTACCGCGTCTGCGCGGGCTTTGAGCAAATCGGGCAGGGTCAACCCTGTCAGTCCCGCCAGGCTTGCCTTCAACATGCTGCGACGGCTGAAAATGCCGACTCCCTCACGAGCGCGCCCGTTCAGAAAGGAAAAGGCATGCTCGCGCCCATGTGAATGAGGCGACTTGGGAACCACCATCGGAACCTAGTTGCCCCCGGTGATCAGGTCAAAGGGTTTTCGAAGTGCAGCGGTGCGCAGTTGCCGTATTAAGTTCCAAGCGTTCTTGAATGATTCCTCAAAAGAGGTAACTTTTGTCTGGAGATTAGTGAGAGTTCAAGATGAAGACCTTTTTGATTGTAGCGGGATGTCTAACGCTTTTGACCGGGGTGACGCCCAGACCCTGCGTCGCGGCCACGGGCAGGGCCTCGATCGTGTCGAGCGTGGTAGAACCTTATCCTGTGACGGCTTCGAAGAAAGGGTTGCAAGTGGAGTGGGTCGACGACGCGATTGCATTGGGGGTTAAACATGCAGCGCTCAACTTCAACCTTTGCGAGTTGGTGGATCCTGTGGGACTACGGGAGAACCCCGCGTGGGAGTTAGCCGGCAAAACATTTCGGTTCCAGCGCGGTTATTTGGCACGCATGGATCAGCAGATAAAGCCCCTTTCCGAAAAAGGAATTCTGGTCCACTTGATTTTGTTGACCTACGCCTCAGGGGACGCATCTGTCAACCGCCTGATGCTACATCCGAACTATTCCACGAATGCCCCCAACCGTCTGGGAGCTTTCAACACGGCCACGGAGGGTGGTCGGTTGTGGCTTCAAGCATGCCTGGAATTCATGGCCGAGAGATGGTCCAGACCGGACCGGCAGTTCGGGCGTGTGGTGGGGTATATTTTGGGAAACGAAGTCAACTCGCATTGGTTTTGGTCCAACATGGGGCGGGTCACGATGCCGGTTTTCACGGATGCGTACGAACATGCCGCGCGTATTGTTAGCCACGCCATTCGCAAGCAATGTTCCTGGGGCCGACTCTACCTTTCGTTGGAGCATCATTGGAACATTCGTTATCCCGCAGCCGATGCGCATCAAGCCTTTGCGGGGCGGGAATTTCTTGAGTATTTTGCAAGGCGATCGAAGGACCTCGGTGATTTCGAATGGCACTTAGCTTTTCATCCCTATCCCGAAAACCTGTTTGAACCCCGATTTTGGAAGGACTCAAGCGCCATCGCGAGCCCCAGCACACCGCGGATCACGTTCAAGAACCTCAACCAAATCACCGATTTCATGGGCCGTCCCGAGTTGTTTTTTGAGGGGAAACCTCGCCGGATCATCCTCAGTGAGCAGGGCTTTCACACACCTAATGGGGACGATGGCGAGACCCTCCAGGCCGCCGCGTATTGTTATGCCTACAAGATCGTGGATTCGCTTCCGGGAATCGACGCTTTCATCCTGCATCGGCATGTCGATCACCCTGCGGAGGGAGGGCTCTGGCTGGGTCTGCGCTCCTTGAAATCCAATAGTCACGAAGCGCGACCGCGCAAGAAGATTTACGACTGTTTTCGACTTGCCGACACGCCGGGTTGGGAGGAGGCCTTCCGATTCGCGCTACCGGTAATCGGGATAAAGACTTGGGAGGATGGGTTGGTGCGGTGAGCGTCGGAGGGCTGTGTGGGAGAGGGTGTTGAGCCCCGCCCCATGGTTTCTCCTTTTCCTTCCCCTGGCCTGGGCGCTTCTCCTGGGGATGGCTCCTGCCCAGAATTGCTGAGTCACAGCTCGCTGGTTCTTCACACACAGAGGACCATCAGAAGGAGAACGAACAGGAATGGGGAAATGGGGCGCGGGCACATGTTCCCTTGAATTTGGTTCCCTAGCCGGGGATGATGGGCGTTAGTCTTTTTATGAACACACCGATCACACGCCGAGGTTTCATCAAGTCCGCGGCTAAGACCGCGACCGTCTTCACGATTCTCAAAGCCGGCTCCGCGCGCACTTATGCGGCTAATGAGAAGCTTCAGATCGCCGCGATTGGCGCGGGGGGCCAAGCGGCCGGCGACATCGACCAACTGAAGAGCCAGAGCATCGTCGCCCTTTGCGATGTGGACTGGCGGCACGCCGCTGGCACTTTCAAGAAGTTTCCTGAGGCGAAAAAGTTTAAGGACTACAGGAAGATGTTGGATGAAACTCATCGCGAGATCGATGCGGTGATCGTGGCGACACCGGATCATCATCACTTCTTTGCCTCGATGAGTGCGATTCAATTAGGAAAGCACGTTTATTGTGAGAAGCCCCTAACGCACTCGGTCTGGGAGGCCCGTGAATTGGCGAGAGCCGCGCGCATCGCGAAGGTTGCCACCCAGATGGGCAATCAAGCGCAGGCCACGGAGGAGACGCGGCGCCTGCAGGAGTTTGTCCTGGACGGCGCGATCGGGCCGATCCACGAAGTCCACATTTGGACGGACCGGCCATCACGCGGACTCTTCGCCGAGTATTGGCCGCAAGGCGTCTCGCGACCGACGGATTCTCCAGCGGTGCCTGACACCCTGGAGTGGGATCTGTGGCTCGGACCGGCTCCGTGGCGTCCCTACCATCCGGCCTATCTTCCGGCAAAATGGCGAGGTTGGTGGGATTTCGGCACGGGCGCTTTGGGCGACATCGCCTGCCACTATTTCGATCCGGTGTTTCGGGCTTTGAAACTCGGCCAGCCGACCAGTGTGCAGGCATCTTCGACCCGTGTGAATGAGGAGACATTTCCACTGGGTTCTATGATTACGTATCGGTTTCCCGCGCGCGGCGAGATGCCTTCGGTAAATCTCGTTTGGTATGACGGTGGCTTGAGGCCACCGCGTCCCGCGCAGATCAAGGATGGCGATCTCATGGGTGACAACGGCCATCTCTTGATTGGTGAGAGAGGTGTCATCACGACGGATTGGACCCGATGGCGGATTTATCCTGACAAACTGGCGAAGGAATACGGAGACCCCCCCAAGAAACTAGAACGATCACCGGGACATCATCAGGAATGGATCAGAGCCTGCAAAGGCGGCGCGAAGGCGGGGTCTAATTTCGACTGGGCCGGTCCGCTCACGGAGGTTGTCCTCTTGGGAAACGTCGCGCTTCGAGCGGGGCTGCGCGAGCGTCTCACTCGATCGGCTCTCCAGTGGGACTCGGAGAAACTCGCCTTTGCGAACGTGCCTGAGGCGAACCAGTTCCTCAGGCGGGAATACAGACAGGGATGGGGGGTGTGAATTGGTTTTAAGGTGGGTAGCTTCGGCGTTCAGAAACGGGTTGCGGACTGAA
>CANLCA010000294.1 GCA_947487925.1 Verrucomicrobiales bacterium
AGCCAGGGCTGGGCACCCAACATCGTTTTGAGCATGCACGCGCTGGGAAACAAGAACGTTTTGGTCATCGGACTCGGGCTGAGTGGCCAAGCTGCTTGCCGTCTCTTGCGGAAACGGGAAGCGATCGTGACAGCGATAGACAGCGCCAATACCGATGCCTTGCAAGCCGATGCGAATCGATTGCGGGCCTTGGGAGTCAAGGTTGAATTGGGAGCCACAGCTCCTCCGGCGGAGCGGTTCGAATTGGTGGTAGTTAGTCCAGGTGTGCCACCGAAATCACCATTAATGCAAGGCATCGCTCACGATCAAGTCCCTTTGATCGGCGAATTGGAACTTGGATTTCAACAGTCGCTTTGTCTGAATATCGCCATCACAGGAACGAATGGCAAAACGACTACGGCTGAGCTCATCGAGCGAATGCTGACTCATGCCCACCGCAAGACGATCGCCGCCGGGAATATTGGTCTGCCATTGTGCGATGTGGTCGATCAGACAAAAGAGCTGGATTTTTTGACTCTCGAAGTCAGCTCCTTCCAGTTGGAGACTACACAATTTTTTCGTCCGGCTGTCGCGGTTCTCCTCAACATCACTCCCGACCATCTGGATCGTTATGCGTCCATGGCAGATTACGCTCGGGCCAAAGCCCGAGTGTTTATGAATCAACAGCCCTTTGATTGGGCTGTCGTCCAGAGCGAAGCGCTCGCGCAAATTCAGTCGCTCAATCTTCCCGTGCCGTCCAAAGTTATTACGTTCAGTGCGATTGATCAGCGGGCTGATATTTATTTGGATCGCGGTTTACTCATTAGCCGTATGCCGGACTGGACTGGGCCGCTCTTGGATATGGAGGCCTGTCAGATCGAGGGCCCGCACAACGCAGAAAACATGATGGCCACCCTGGCGGTCGGGAGAGTTCTTCGCCTGCCTTTGGAACAGACCATCGAATCTTTGCGGGCTTATCGTCCTCCTCCACACCGTTGCGAGCGAGTGGCTGAAATTAAGGGCATTCATTTTATCAACGATTCAAAGGCAACCAATCTCGACGCCGTTGAAAAGGCCCTATTGTCCGTGCCGAGCGGAACGGCGGGAGAGCCGAACGTCCTCTTGATCGCGGGCGGCAAGGACAAGGGATTGGAATATCACGACATTGGGCCGCTTCTGGCCAAGCGTGTAAAACATGCGTTTTTGATCGGTGAAACCCGAGAAAGAATCCAGTCGGCGTGGAGCCTGTTTACTCCTTGTACTCTCGCAAACTCACTGCCCGACGCCGTTTCCATGGCATACGAGAACGCTGTTTCCGGCGACGTTGTGTTACTCTCTCCCGCCTGTTCTAGTTTTGACATGTTTCAAAACTACCAGCACCGAGGCGAAGTATTCCGACGTTCCTTGCAGCAACTGCTTTCAACCTGCCAGGCGATCCTCCCCCAGGGCAAGTCCGGCCTAGCTCCCACCGAACCGAATTCTCCGGAACTATCAGAGGAGCCATTTTCGAATAATATTTCGTCGCGAGGGTTTCTCACCAAGAGTTCCGTGATGAACAAATCTGAATCCAACACACCTCATAACAACCAACATTAACCAGCGCCAAAGTCCATGAACATTCCCAACTCACCCATGCTCCAGAGTCCGCTCCAGCAGCGCCCTGCCAATGGCAAATCCAGCGTCCACATCGTCGTTTTTACGACAGTCGCCCTTCACGCCGTTTTCTTTAGCGGCCTTCTCATGCTAGGTTGCGGTCGAGAGAAAGTTGCGGCCAAGAAGGCCGAACCCACCAACAACGTTGCAGACGTGCTTCCGAAGCTCGATACGAATGCCGGCTATTATTCAAGCTTCGGCGACGTCCCGGCGGTCAGTACTAATGTTCCGGCGACGAATGAGTTCTTGCTGCGGCCACCTCAGTCGGGTTTGGCCACACCGACACCCCCGCCACCATCGCGCGAGACCCCCGGTGAATCCAAAGAATACACGATTGTTAAAGGCGACACTCTTGGAAAGATTGCCAAGGCACATGGCGTAACGCTTGCCGCCCTCAACAATGCTAATCCGGGCCTCGATTCCACTAAGCTTCGGCTGGCTCAGAAAATTCAGATTCCCGCTGCGAGCGCTGCTCCTGCTCGAGTTCCCGGGCTTGTTGAACCAGCTCGGGTCGAGACGGGTGACGGAAAAACCCATGTCGTCAAAGTAGGCGAAAATCTCACGAAAATTGCTAAGCAACACGGGACGACAGCCTCGGCCATACGAGCTGCGAACAACATGAAGACAGATCAGTTGCTGGTCGGGAAGAAATTGAAAATACCGGCTTCTTCGGCTCCGACCGCATCCGTGAAAACAAACAAGTCAACGTCGGGGTCACCCCTTCCTTTGACCAATCCAGATCACGTCGAGCCGTTAAGGGCCGGATCCACGACAACGAACCTCCGCTAGCGAGCCAGGGAGCCAGGGGGCCTGGGTGACCCGGGCGCGCTGCCGCGACTCGCCGATTCGAGAATGAAAATTGCCTTCACGGTTCTGATCTCTTCTGTGGGCGTCTTGGTCTCCCTGGGCATGGTAGTGCTTTACAGCGCTGGCATGGGGAGAGGAGAAGCGAGTGCCCATTTTTTCCTCACGCAACTCGCTTGGTTTGGAATTGGTCTGGTCGCTTGCTGCTTGATGGCCACGATCGACTACCAGATCTTCAAAAAATTCGCTTTGGTTTTGTTCGCCGTGTCGGTTGTTCTGCTGCTGCTCGTGCTGGTGCCTGGAATCGGCTACAAGACCGGTGGAGCCCGGCGCTGGTTTCGTTACGGCATTAGTTTTCAGCCGTCGGAACTCGCTAAGCTCGGCCTGATCGTCATGGTCGCATGGTACTGTGAACGTTACCAATTGTTGTTGAGAAAAGCTAAGCAGGGCGTGGTTGTTCCCGGACTTTTTATCGGCTTGGTCTTGGTCTTGATTTTCCTGGAGCCAGACGTGGGGACGACGATCCTGCTGGCCGGGGTCAGTTCCATCATGCTTTTGGTGGCGGGGATCCGATGGTTGCACTTCCTGCCGCCTTCTTGTTTGGGCATGGGTGCTTTGAGCCTGTTCTTGTGGCAGGACCCGATGAGATCGGAACGGATTTATTCCTGGCTTCATGTGGAAGAAACCAAGATGGAGAAAGGCTTGCAAGCCTGGCAGTCCATGCTCGCCTTTGGCTCCGGCGGCTGGCAAGGACTTGGTTTGGGGAATGGACGGCAGAAGTTGGGGTTTGTTCCCCAGCAACACACGGATTTCATCTTTTCGGTTATTGGCGAGGAGTTTGGGCTGATCGCCACGCTCACGGTTGTTCTGCTGTTCGTTCTCCTGGTGATCAGTGGTGTCTATATTTCCGGCAAATCTCGGGACGTCTTTGGATTGCTGCTCGGCACAGGGATTACTTTCATGATCGGCGCGCAGGCATTCATCAACATAGGGGTGACTACGGGAGCTTTGCCCAATAAGGGCTTGCCCCTTCCGTTCATAAGTTTCGGTGGCTCCAATCTTTTGTTGATGCTGGGCTGCATTGGAATACTCCTCAGTATCGGCCGCCATGCGGCTGACCGGACGGAGGATGCCTCGGGACGATTCCATTCCACAGAGGTGTTAGCGGGCCAACTTTCCTAATGCCGATGCCAACACCAAATCCGTTCGTCGTGATTGCCTGTGGTGGGACAGGGGGGCATCTCTTTCCGGGGATTGCTATCGCCGAGGCGCTTCAGCAAAAGGCTTGTGACATTGCACTTATCGTCTCTCCGAAGGAGGTGGATCAGGAGGCCGTAAAATCGGCAACCGGATTCGAGGTGAGGACTCTGCCGACCATTGCGCTGCAAGATGGCAACTGGACAGCCTTCGTTAGAGGATGCTGGGCTTCTTACCGCATTTGCGCGCGAGGCTTTAAAGCGCGGCAGCCCGACGCTGTTCTCGCGATGGGCGGCTTCACGAGCGCACCTCCGATTCTCGCCGGAAAATTCGCTGGCGCCGCGACTTTCTTGCATGAATCGAACGCGATCCCGGGACGAGCTAATCGATGGCTCGCCCCTTTGGTGGATCAGATTTTTGTCGGCTTTCAAATGGCGACCCGACGGCTTCGCCATCAATCGGTCAAGGTTGTTGGAACACCTGTCCGCCCTGCCTTTAGTCCCCTGGAGACTGCAGCTTGTCGAATGGCTCTCGGCCTGAATCCGGCCAAACCGGTGTTGCTGGTGATGGGGGGAAGCCAGGGGGCCAGCGGCATCAACGACCTGTTGAGACAAGCATTGCCTATCCTTTCCGCTCGCCTCCCTGAATTGCAATTCGTGCATCTCACCGGATCGAGTGACAAAGAAAAGGTGGCCGCTGATTATGCCCTGCACAAGCGCCGCGCGGTGGTCTTCCCGTTTCTCACGGAGATGGAGCTGGCTCTAGGCGCCGCAACCATCGCTTTGAGCCGGTCTGGAGCGTCGTCTTTGGCCGAATTCGCGGCCATGCGCTTGCCCGCGATTTTGATTCCATTTCCTTCGGCAGCGGATAACCACCAGTTTTACAACGCGCGCGCTTTCGCTGAAACGGGAGCGGCTGTGCAACTCGATCAAGCGAGCGTCACGCTGGAAAAGCTGACAGATCAGATCGTCCTGTTGATCGAAGACACCAAAGCTCGAGTTGCCATGACGTCTGCTTTGGAGCGGTGGCATTATCCGGACGCTGCTGAAGAAGTTGCCAAGTCTATCTTAAGACGACTAGGGGTCGCAGACGTTGGTCCCCCAGTTCACAAGCCCGAAGACTCGAAAAGTTTAGGCTCTTCATCTCTGAAAGAACCGCCTGGCCGCGAGGTGAATCCTCAACTCTGCCTCTCCCGATCAAACCTGTGACGGATCTCAACCCAGATCAAGTTGTTGAACTCCTTCAAATGAAAGGTCCGGGCGCAACCGTTTACTTGGTCGGCGCGGGCGGCTGCGGCATGAGCGGTCTCGGGCACCTTTTATTGGACATGGGATATTTGATCGCCGGATCGGATCTGGCTGTGAATACCGAGGTGCTGCAACTGCGCGCGCGCGGG
>CANLCA010000295.1 GCA_947487925.1 Verrucomicrobiales bacterium
CCCAGCCGTGGCTGGCATGGTGTATCTGGAGGTGGTTCAGCACGGAGGGTCCCGTGGTGTGCTCGAAGCTGATCCCTCCCCAATAATCCGGCCCGCGCCCGGTGAAGATCACTGGTTTGGCAGCGGTTCCGTTGACACGGAGCATTCCCTGCACCCGAAGGTGTGCGCCCGAGGGGATGCGCAACTCGACTCCCGCACCCACGATCAGTTGGGCGTTCGGTGCGATCACCAGATCGCTTGTGAGGACGTAGGCGGCGTCGGTTGCCGAGAGAACCACAGTGGACTCGATGCGGTCCGGCAACAGATGTTCGATCGTTCGCACGAAATGGGCTCTGACCTCAAGCGGAGCCGTGAGTGTTACCCTGCGCTCTGGGCCGGCGGTCCCGTCTTCCCAACCGGCGAAGACGTATCCTGGAGCGGGTTCCGCAAGAAGATCCGCGGGCAGGCGGTCGAAAAGCTGGATCACCCCGGGAAACACCGGCACTCCTTCGATGAGCACGCGGCCTCCCCGTGGCTCCGAAAGGGTCAGTGTCAGCGGTTGCGTGCCCAAAAGGTTCAGCGCCCTCCGCAATTCTTCGATCATGGTCGCGGGCCGTTGTGCCACGAAAGTTTTCACGGACTTCAAGCTGTCGGCGCGCCCTGTCACGGTCATGCCCCCATCGCCGCCCCATCGCTTTTCATGCCTGGGGACTTCGTGGCGGGCTTCGAGGTCGAGTGCGTCGATGATGGCGTCGATGCGTGTCGTCGAAAACGTGGAGGCCAAGTGTGCGGCAAATCGCTGAGCCAGGCGGGTTTTGAATGCGGAGTTTTGGATGGCTCGCCGCAGGATGGGCTCCTCATTCAAGAGGTTTGAAAGCTCCCCAGCCCTGACGAGGTTCGAGGCTTTGAAGCCTTGATCGATGTCTGGCAGTAACCACTTCCATTTGGCTCCGGAATGATGCGCCCTCCAGAATTCTCTGTTGTGCCTCCAGCTGGTGTTCATGACGTACGCCTCCACCACGATGAAATCGATGTAACTGTCCAGGTCAACCTCGGCTTCCACCCGATTCCAGTTCGTTTGAACCGTGAGATCGTGGGTTGCCATGAAGCTCAACAAATCGAGCCAGCTGTTGGTGCCGCCCTTCACCGCTTCCAATTTGACCACGGTGGAATCCACATGGGCGTAGCCCAGGTGATCATACTCGCTTGAGAGCAGACGGTATTTTCCCGCAAACCAGCCTTCGTCGTACTTTTGCCGGATCTCGTGAAGTCCGAAGTAAGCGCCGTTGATGAAAACGATGCTAGGCCGATAGCCCTGGGCGTCGATGCGTAATTGACCTTCCGCGATGAACGGCAGCAGGGCGTCCCGCAGCATGTCCGTTTTCCAGCTGTCTCCCCCGTTTCGGAACGTGATCAGTGTGTGGTCCGCCAATTTGGAACCCGGAAACAGGTCGTAATGGATGGCGTCGTCGCCAAATTTGCTGCGCATGTGAATATTCAAGGGTCGCTGCGCAACGGCCCAGCTATTCTCCGCACCGATGGTGGCACCCGCCTTGACCTTAAACCCGAGCGCACCCCCAGGCTCAAAAAACTCGACGGAACAGGGGACCTCTTTGTTCTTATAGACATCCCGCAATGTTCCACCGATGGTGACGGGTTCATGCTGGTTGTAGTAGATGCCGATCCGGTCACCGAAGAGGGTTGTGGGATCCGCGACGAACGAGATGATCGGCACGGTTCCAGGGGTCTCCCCGATAAAGTAGGTGCGCGTTTCAACCGGCCCGGGGAGCTTGCCCGCCTCGATCACGCGGGCCCGCAAAACCTCGGTTTTTGTAATGCTCAGAGGCGTTGAATAAGTCGGCGAAACGCTGCGTGGCAGGCTCCCATCCAATGTGTAGTGGATGACACCCGCAGACGAGGAGAGCGCGACCACTTGGCTGGAGGAATAGAATCCGCCGGCGAGGGATGGCGAAACTTTGCCCGAGATCTTCCGTAGATCATCGACCGCTGCCCCTGAGTTTTCGGCCCCAGGAGTTGCCTCCGAAAACTGCCGCCACATTGCGGGGTTCACGGGATCCCGTCCATAGGTCACGTCCGCCACTTGGAAGGGAAATGTCACCGAGTCGACCACCGCGTGGGCGCTTTGAAACTCGAGAGACATGCCTAAGTCGAAACTGACATCGGAACTGTTGGCGGCTGATTGATGGACCTCCACCGCGATGATGTTCGGGCCCGATTTGACAAAGTTCCCCGCGAATGTGCGTGTCGAAAAGAGATCCTCCTCGGCTTCCCCGATCGTGGCGCTGGCGAGCGTGCTTGCCGTGAGAGCTCCGGCCGGCATGTTCTGGCGGAAAAGCTCCGTGCCGTTCAGATAAACCACGGCTCCATCATCCGCCAGCAACCGCACGGTCATAGAGTTGACCTGTTGGAGTGGGGAGAAGGTGAAGGAGTGCCGGTAATAGGAAGTGATGGGGTGATTGTTCGCTTCCGGCCCTGCATTGAGGACAGTGGCTTCATCGCCGTCTCCGTATCCCAGAGGGGCTGCGCCTTCGGCCCAGCTGGAATCGTCAAAGCCGAGCGTGTTCCAGTCGGCAGCAGGGGGATCGATGGAGTCGAAATAGCGCCAGCGAGTGACCGAGCCTTGGTTCGGTGGAACGGGCCCGGCCGCTGTGATCAGGTCGAGTTTCACGATCCCCTCCGCGCGGCTTAACACCAGGGTTTCTCCGGCGGAGGCGAGGGAGAAACTGGTGTGGTATTCGGCCGGGGAAAAGTTGCGCCACGGCCAGTAGCCACGCGGGAAAATGCCCCCCGGACCGGCGTTGTGCCCATCCGCCCAGATCACTAGAAAACCACCGGCTGGAATTGTGGCGCCTGCGGGAATTGCCCATTGGGTCGGGTTCGCCGGATCATCGCTCAAGTAATAACCATCCAGTGCTACCGGCACCTCTGCTGTGTTGCGCAGTTCGATCCAGTCCGGGTAATCCTCGAAATCCACGATCGCCGGCACGCTGGTGGTGTTGACCGCCTGAATCTCGTTGATCTGCACCGATGGGGCGCCTGTGAGATCGAGACACAGGACGAACGGCAGCCAAAGCCAAGCCAGCAGGCTTGCGCCTGAACACTGCCAACAAAGCGCAAGACCAGAGGGCCGCCAGAGGTGCAGCGATATTTGGACCATTGGACTGAGCATTGGATTGAGTTCACCGTGGAGTCGATTAGGTTCGTTCGATGTTATCCGAAGAGCATGGCCGGTGCCAAGGGCGTTGGTAAACGATCTTTTTTCACCCCAGACTCAGGCAGAGCGATTTTGCAAGAAGAGGAATGTCGACGTTGCTTCATCCGGCCCCTGATCGAAAAGCAGGGAGACTGGGCTTGGCGCGGGGCTCCCGCGAGGCCGCACGGTTCAAAGCGACCATGTTTTCCGAAGAAAATTGGTTAACCCAAAGCGTCGAGCGGCAATTAGATTCAGTGGGATTTGACATTGCCGAATCCATTTCAAGAGGTTCACGAAGGCTGCCTGGACCCAACTTCGTGATTGCCGCTTCGCCGGTCTCAGACTATAGGCATTGGGGGCCAAAACAAAGGCGATGAAAACATTCTTTCCCTGCCGTTCCTTGCGCTGGTTCATCGGCCTCTGTTGTGCCTGGGTCAATCTCTTCTTTTGCCCGTTTGCGCGCGCGGAGATTCAGTTCGATGTTTTCCTGGGATACGAAGGTCTGGTTCGAGAGGGTGCTTGGTTTCCGATAGCGGTGGAGATCCACAACGACGGCCCTTCTTTCGATGCCGTGTTCGAGATCTCGCCGGCTTATGTCGGGAATTCCCAGGTGCGCCGTGTTCAAGTGGAACTGCCTTCCAACACCCGAAAACGGTTCTTTGTACCCGTTTTCGGGTCGACCGGGAGGATGGCAAGCTGGAACGCGCGTCTGTTGGATTCCAAAGGCAAAATCCGTGCCGAACGTGCGTCCCTGCGACCCAATGATGTGGCTTGGGAAGCCCCTTTGATGGGGGCGGTTCCCAGGTCGTTCACCACGGCCCCTACTCTGCCTGAGATGAAGACGCCGCAGGCGGAGTCCCAACCTCGGGTTGGACGCATCACCGCCGAGCTTTTTCCCGATAACCCCATCACTCTGGAGGCCTTGTCCGCGCTCTATCTGAACTCGGAAAAGGCCATCGACTTCAAAGCCCCCCAGCAGGCGGCCTTGGTGGCATGGGTCCATGCCGGAGGCCACCTCTTTCTCAGCATCGAACAGCCTTCGGATGTCAACTCCCTCCCCTGGCTCAAGCAGCTTGTTCCGGGTGAAATCCAAGGTCTGGTCGGCCTTCCCATGAAGGGGGAATTGGACAGGTGGATCAAGGAGGGACTCGTTTCAAAAGCGTCTCCTGAAAGCGGATCTCGCGCTCAAGAGCGCAGCGGTCTGCCCAACCGCCAGGTCAGGAGACCCGCAAACCCCCGAGCCGCCAAGCCCGTCGCCACGTTCCAGAACCCCTACGCCGCTTTGACCGAGGACCTTTCCTTCAGCGCCGCGACTCTTTCCGTCGCCCGTTTTGTCCCTACGGACGCAAAGCCCGTTGTGGTCTGTGGAGAGGTGCCCGTTGTGGTGTCCGCCAACCGCGGCGCCGGAAAGGTCACTCTGATCCTTTTCAGCCCGGAACGGGAACCGTTTAAATCCTGGAAAAACAAGGCGTGGTTTTGGGCTCGAATCATGGAAATCCCGGAATCCACCTGGGTGCCCCAGAATGCCCGCTACGGGGGACGAAGCCTGGACGGGGTTTTCGGAGCGATGATCGACAGCAGGCAGGCCAGCAAGTTGCCGGTCAAATGGCTTTTGGGCATCCTGGGCATCTACATGATCGTCATCGGCCCATTCGATCATTACCTGCTGAAAAAGCTCAACCGTCAGATGCTCACGTGGATCACTTTTCCCCTGTACGTGATCTCCTTTTCACTGCTGATCTACTTCATAGGATACAAATTGCGGGCGGGCGAAACCGAATGGAACGAGCTGCACGTGGTGGACATTCTTCCCCGGGGCGACGGCGCGGAGTGGC